>CAKZLL010000213.1 GCA_937125475.1 uncultured Saprospiraceae bacterium
AAAAAAGGCAAACAAAAAAAGGACATCTTAGCGAACAAAAAATTAAGTTGGTCAAAGTGCCAGCAGGAGGGAGGATTGATGGTAATCGAATAGGTATTCATCCTGATAATGCTTTTGGTAGTAGTTATGGATTATTTACAAGCTTTCCTAATGATACCGATAATATTAGAAAAAAAGAAATTTCTGTTAAGGTTTTGCAAGAAGCAGAAATTCCTAAGGGGTGTTTATTTATTGGAGAACATTTATTAGATGAATTAGGTATAACAGAAGCATTAGATAGTTCATGGGATTTACAATTAAAAGGGCTAAACGTCATTAATGTGGATCAAATTACTTTAGAATTAACAACAGAAACCCCCATCGAACAAGCTGTTAATGAATTGGCATCAACGCCTAATTTGATGGGACATTTGATCTGGTTACCTAATGGACTTAAACAAGAACAAATCATATATATAAACCAAGAACCTTATCGGATCAAAGAGATTTTTCCTACGCCCAAGAATACAAAAACTTTGTTGGAAATCCGCTCTTCTACGTCATTATTTCTATTTTCTTCGGGAATTAAATCTGGGGTTGATATGGTTATTTTGGCGGATACGAGTGGATCAATGGGCGTGCCTGATTTGACTGAGGCAACAGAAGAGGTTGTAGAAAACGTTCGATTTAGTTTCTTAAAAAGAAGAAGCCGCTCCGCAAATCAAGGTGTGAGTCGTATGCATGTCCTAAAAAAATCTTTATTGCAATTATTAGATATGCGATTAAGGATTGAAGGTCGTGTTTCAAAAGTAGCATTAGTTAGTTTTACGGACAATTGTTCTATTCGATTTCCACGAAAAGGGCAAGGAATGGCAAGTTTAGATGGAAATTCGGAAGCACATGAAATTCAAGAATTTAGATCAGCCATTGGATTATTACAAGCTTCTGGAGGTACAAACATTGGAAAGGCATTACATTTTGCTGCCGAATTGCTTTATCAGCATGGAACACCAGAAAATAAACGTTTAATTGTACTCATTTCGGATGGCGCGTCTTGGACACCTAAAGGGATTGATAGCACAGGCGAGGTTGTTGCAGGAGTAGAGGATGAAGTAGGTCTAATGGAAAACTTATATCGTACTATGAATATTCATCTTCATTCTATTGGGATAAGCAATTTAGAATTATTTGATAAATGGGTTAAAAAAACAGGGCATTCGCGTGATTCTTATCTGATTCCTAATCATGATTTATTAGAAGAATTGATGATTGTAGGTGGTGGAGATATTTCAAGAATAGGGAATAGTAATGTCATCGCAGAATATTTTTCTGGATTGGGAAGGGGAATTACACGAAAAGTCAATAACCTAAGGACACAATCAATTCCTCCGTTTCAACAATATGAACGAAGGTTAATGCACGAGTATAAAATTGAAAAAGAAATTATAGAAGAACCAATAACCAAAACTAAGAAAAGAGCCAAATTAGCTAATGAAATTTGGGAATTAGTGATTGATATTAATGGGAAGTCAGGGCAAGTTACAGGAAGTAATTTATTGAATAATGATGGGCTACAATTTTTGAGTGATATTCAAAAACGAACTGATCATAGTCAATCTTTTATTGTTTTTATTCAGAAAATTAGGAAATCAACCATAGAACTTTCAAGGGCAGGAAGTGAAGAATATCCTGAGGAAATTAAACGAAAGTTTAGAAAATCAGATGATATTCAAATGCTTCGAGCAATTGAACGAAAGTTGTCAGAAATAAAAAAGCCTAGCCAAGCTACACCGATTGAATTAAGCGATTATATCAAGGATTTAATACAAGTCGAAGTAATAAAAGCAGATGAGGTTAAAAAATGGAGAGCAATTCAAATCGCTATTTT
Organism: uncultured Saprospiraceae bacterium; assembly: GCA_937125475.1. Lineage (GTDB taxonomy): Bacteria > Bacteroidota > Bacteroidia > Chitinophagales > Saprospiraceae > CAKZLL01. The sequence goes on from CAKZLL010000213.1 coordinate 1,868, forward strand.
AGGAATAGTAAAATCAATATTAAGTGAAATTCAGGATATTTATAATGAAATCCTTGATGAACAAAGCACTTCCTCCGATTTATTAACTGATACTGCGGAAGAAGTACCTATGTTTACATTTATGGATTAAACGTTATTGTTGAATGCTTCGAGTAATATTAAAGTCTTTGTTGTAATACGTTCTTTTTGACTATTGGCTTCTTGTTCGTCAATTTTGTATTCATTGATTTGCCTATTTATAAGATTGTATTGACGAATTAATAGCACAATTTCGTTACTCAAGCGATTATTAATTGGATAGATTTCTAAATGTTCTTGGATATTATGGAGTATTTTAATAATAGGATGACCAATTGTAATTTCGGATTTAATTCTATTATAGAATTTTTTTCTAATTTGTTGATCCTCTTTTTTAAATTCAATATCCTGAAGTTGTTTTAGATTAATTGGATCTATTAAATAATAAGAGCGTTCTGATTGGGCAATGTTTTTAAATGGATTTCCATTCAAATGTAATTCTTCTAATTTAGATAGCGAAAGTATAAAAGAAGGAAGGCTATTGAGTTGATTGTTACTGATATTCAGGATTTTAAGCCTTTCTAAATACTCTAAATCATTCGGAAGGTCTGTTATGTCATTTGCAAATAAATCTAATTCTCTCAAATATTTAAGCTGTGTAATCTTAGAAGAAACGCTTGTGAGGTCATTATGACTAACACAAAGTTTGGTTAAATAAGGCATTTCAAAAACTATTTCAGGAATGTTTTTTAATTTCGGTCGTTTCCGAAAGCCTTTTAAATTTAAAAACGGATTTTTATTTATTTTTGCTTCATTTATTTTTTCTAATGCCCATTTAGGAACATTAGGGGAGGCGGTGATACTTCGATTTATTGACATTGTATGCTGAGTTGAAGTATAGGTTTTCTTATTTTCAAAATCGCTGGCGGAAATAGTTGAATCTTCTACAAAACTGAACTCGCCATCAAATTGTGTTAAGAATACAGGACTTTGTTTTTTGTTCGTATGTTTGCGAACAGCTCGCCCCGTTCGTTTCAATAAATTTTCAATCCCTAAATTTGGTGTTTTTATGTGTTCTAATAATTTAGTTGTATATATACTATTTCTCATATTATGATATGAAATAGCAAATGAACCAGCTTTTGCGGCATAGCCAATGATAGAGCCATTAGGCGTTTTCATATTATCAAAACCTGTTGATCCCGTGTTTTTGTAGGAGAATTTGAAAGGATTAGCGTTACAGCAATCTAGAAGAATAATATTAGTAGAAGTATCATTAATTTGTAAATCATCCAGTAAATGTTGCAAATTAAAAGAAGTGTAATTGTTTAAATTGCTGAGATCAGCATCAATAGGCAATAAAAAATTCTTACCATTATAGTTAACACCATGTCCTGAAAAATAAAAAAGCCTTATTGCTGCATGATCTATTTGGTTTGAAAATAGAGTGATCGCAGATGAAAACTCTTTAAAATTTAAGTCATGCTTTTCTGTTACATCAAAACCTACACTTTTAAGGAAATCAGCTATATCTTTAGCGTCATTGATAGGAGTAGTTAATGAGGAGGTTTCATAATTATTATTACCTATAACTAATGCCTTTTTAATCATAATTTATAGTAAATTATTGTCTGATAAGTATTCTAATAATGCGTTTAAATCTTCATTTGGTAAATCAACAATAAAACTAAGCCTTCGCTTTCCAACTCCTCCAAAAGAAGAACCAACCAAAATAGCCTCCTGTTTATCTTTTATCCAAATCCTATCATGAATTAATGAGGTAGATTGAAGTTTTAAATGGCAGTCGTTATGTTGAGCCATTTCTATGATAGCTGTTTTATAATCAGAATTATCCTTTGAATCGTCATAGATGATAATAAGCGACTCTAAGTTTTGAAAATTAATTGCTCTTTTTATTTCATTAATATAATGGTTGAGCCGCTTTTCTTTTCCTGCGAAAAAATAGGGGTCAATGATAATAAGTTCTTTAGAAGTATTGACAAAATTGGTAATAAAATTTAGACCGCGCCCCCTTGTTCCTCTTGGAATTAATAACTTGACATCTTGATCCTTTTGATCAAGGAGGTCAGCATATTTTATATAATTTTGGAGTTTCTCAATCGCCTCTAATAGGTGTTTTTCTTTTTCAAGAGAAAGGTCATGATAATCAATCAGTTTTGTTAAAGTTTGTAAGCGGAACTTTAAAATTTCTTTACTCATTTCCTTTTTTTTTAGAAAAGTGATTCAGCATATTTGCCAAAATATAACCTCTTTAGTTATTTTATAGCAAACATATGAAAAAAATGAATATTTAATATATTATTAAAAGTATTAATTTGTAAAAAAATATATTTGTAAGTAGTTGTAATTAAGTTATTTTCTTACTTTTTGAAAATTGTTGAGTATTTTTAAAGTATTATTGGATTTAAATATAGAAATTTTACATTAATTCTCAAGCTGTATAACATCATCATTTGGCTCGATCCTCAAACCGATTTCTTCCCCATGGACATAGGCAAAAGATGCACCTAAAAAGATAATTTGAGAAGTGTAATATACCCAAACCATCAATAATGCAATAATACTTGCTGTTCCAAAAGTAGTTGAAATGCTGCTATGAGCTAAATACATTCCAATCCCTATTTTTCCACCAAAAAAGAGAATAGAAGTGAATACTCCTGTTACTAAGGTTGTTTTCCAAGGTACTTTTGCATCGCCTAAGTATTTGTACATAATTGCAAAAATAAAAGCAATTAAAATAATTGAAGCTAAGTGTTCATAAATATGGAGATTTTGATAATTAGGAGGCATAGTGCCTGAATGCTTATAAAAGAAGCTATTAACTGTCGTACTTAGTAGTAATATAAAGCCAACCATGATTAGTATAGAAAAAGCGTTTATATGGCTTTTAATATACTTTAAAATACTGCTTTTGGGTTGTGGTTGCAATCTCCAGATGGCATTAAAAGAACTTTGAATTTGATTAAACATACCTGTTGCGCTTAATGCTAAAGTTGCAAAGCCAATCATCGAAGTTAAGGTATTATTATGTTTCTTGTGTTGATTGCTTAGTAACTCTTGTATTTCGTTAGCACCATCATCTCCCAAAAAGCCTTGAATTTGCGCGAACAATTGACCAGAAACAGCGTCTTCACCAAAAAAGAGCCCTAGTAATGAGATAATAATAATAATCATTGGTAAGAATGAAAAAACGGTATAATAGGCTAAAGCAGCTCCTTTTTCAAACGTATTACTATTTGAAAAATGGGTTAAAACGGCTTTAAAAAAAGAGGTCGTATTTTTCATAATTTAGATTATTACAAAATGATTATTCATCTTAGAGGAGAGGTAGTAAATTTATGGAGAATATAACATGCAGTGTAATAAAAGGAAAACTTAAAACAAGGCTGATTTGTAATATTTTGATAAGAGATAAAAATATCTAATCGTTAGTGTCTAGACAAAAAAAGAGAATGATATTGCTATCATTCTCTCTAAAAAGTCGGGGCGGCAGGATTCGAACCTGCGACCCCCTGGTCCCAAACCAGGTGCGCTAACCGGACTGCGCTACGCCCCGA
>CAKZLL010000214.1 GCA_937125475.1 uncultured Saprospiraceae bacterium
GCTGTTATGGAAATTTACACTTTTCAGCAATACAAGTCGGAACATACAAAGCCCGAAAAAAACCGCACAACCCTTTTTGCAAGTGGAACTCAAGGTGATAAAGTCATTAATGTCAAAATAATAACATCACCAAAAGGCATTGTAGAATTAGAAATTAATAAAGAGGATATACCAGCCGACAAAATAGCGGAGTATAAAGAATTAACTGATTGTATAGCGGATTATGCTAAAATGCCTCGCCCAAAAGTAGCAGAAAAAGAAATACCAAAATCAGCTGAAGCAAAAAAAGTTGAATATAAGAATGTCAATGATTTATTGATTGGGCATTTGAAAGCAGATAAAATTTTGGCGGAAGATGCTCAAGTTTTTGATGTGATGATCACTTATGATAAGATGTTTTTTAATGGAAAACAACAAGAAGACGAAGTATTTAAAAGGTATAAAAAACTCTATGAAGAAAAGTCTGGAAAGAAAATAGAGCGAACAGCTTATTATCATTTTAGTCAAACATTATAGAAAAAAGATCGGATATTTGAAAAAGTATCCGATCTTTAAATTTAGAACAAGTATATGAAATTTGGAAAACTACATAATATTAGTGGCGTTAATTTTACTTTGCCTAAGGATCATTCAGATAATGAATTAGTATTATCAAAACTTCCTGCAAGAGATAAAAAACCTCAAATTTTTGTTGGTTGTACAGGTTGGAGTATGAAGGAATGGGTCGGGAATGTTTATCCCAAAGGAACGAAAACCGCTAATTTTTTGAGAGAATATGTCAAGCAATTTAATACAATTGAACTGAATACGACGCATTATCGCATTCCAAATGAAGCAACTATTCTTAAATGGAAATCTGCTGCACCCAAGGATTTTCATTATTGCCCTAAAATCCCACAAACCATTAGCCATAGTAATGATTTAGGCGCATCGAATGATTTGACTTTGCGTTTTTGTGAAGCAATAAGTGGTTTAGAGGAAAACTTAGGTTGTTCTTTTATGCAATTGCCGCCTTATTTTGCTTACAATCGCTTGCCTATTTTAGAGCGATTTTTACAAAAATGGAACAGTCATTTACCTTTATCTATTGAAATTCGACATGAAAGCTGGTTTAATACACCGCGCTATTTTGATGAATTATCTGAAATGTTGAAAGCGTATAATATTGCTTTAGTTATTACAGATGTGGCAGGACGGAGAGACGTTTTGCATCAGCGATTAACTAATGGAATGGCTGTTGTTCGTTTTGTTGGTAATGGGCTACATCCCACGGATTATGAACGAGCGGACGCATGGATTGATAAGTTAAAAGATTGGTTATCAAAAGGTTTGCATCATATTTATTTCTTTCCACATCAACCCGATAATATTCTTGCACCAGAAATGACGCAATATATTACCAATAAAATAGCTACTGAAACGGATCTAATTATTAGAGGACCAAAACTAGGAGAGGAGCAAGACGGTGCGCAAATGTCGCTTTTCTAATCCTATTTTTTTATAAAAAAACGATTATAACATATTTATAAAAGGAATAAAAAAAGCTAATCAGTAATAATTACTAATTAGCTTTTTTTATTCCTTTTATTTAGCGAAAGCGCCTAAAACTGCGGACAAAGAATATTACTATCTTCATAAAATCCAATGAAAGAGAAAGACAATTCAAAACCACCATTACCGCCCGTAGCGGAAGAAAGCTTAGAAGTATTAACGTCATAACTCATTCCAACTTGGATATTTTGACGGCGATAAGCTGCCATTGCCACGACTGCATCAAGTGCAAAAGAACCACCAACATCACCAACAGGGCGAAACCAAGCACCCAAGATTAAATTTTGTGTCGCATAATCATCCAAAGCTAAACGAACATTAGTTCCAACATTAGCTTCAAAACGATTGCCTTGTAATAATAAAACGAAGCGTGGCTCTACGTCATATCGTTTTGAAATTTGAAATTTTGCACCGCCTTGAACGGTTGTTTTAAAAGCAATATTATCAGGCTGAATATCAGGATTTTCATAAAAAGAAGCATCAGGAGAATTGAAATGATGCAAGCCTAGACCAGCATAAACCGATACTTTTTCACTAGCGGCCATTGACCAAAATATTCCAGTGGACATATCGCCATAAGTGATATTATTAGTTGGAAGATTTTCTTGTGTAGTAAAAGTATAACCAGTTAAACCGTTAAATTGATCATTAAAATTTACCTGATTAAAATTGATACTTTTCTGGACGATACTAATTTGATAACCGACCGAAATAACATTTTTGCCTTTATAATCCAAAGCTTTATGATAAGCACCAGAAAGCGAAATCTGATCTGTACTAAATGTTTGTTGACCTACTTTATCAGAGAAAAACATAACACCAGCACCAATTTTATCTGGGAATTTTCCTCTCCCAAATGGAGAAAAACTACCATCGGCAGACGCACCAATAGTGGTAAAAGGCGTGTTCAAAATACTTCCCCATTGAGTTCTATAATTAACGATTCCGCGATATTTTCCATCAAATAGCCCTGTCATTGAGGGATTGATCGTTAATGGTGCAGAATAAAATTGGGAGAAATGTTTGTCTTGAGCATAGGTTAGAATGGTAATGACCATCAGCAATGACGTAAACAGTATTTTTTTCATTGTTGAAATTTATAGTTGTATCAACGAATTACTTCGATTGTATTTTTGGTGAAATATAAATAAAGATTCTCAAAATCTCACCTTTCATTCGTCTAAAACGATAAAATAGAGCAGATCAGTATTTTTATGTTAAAAAAAATAACAGAAAACGCTTAACTTTTAGCAAACATCAATCCAGTTCATAAAAAATGGAACTAGTTTTTAGTAAAAAAAAGGATCGAATACTTTCAAAGCACTCGATCCATAATTTAATATAATGATTTTTTTGAAATAAAATCACATTCTTTATTCCAATAACTTAATATATTTATCTACTTTATTTTTTGGGATTTGTTTTCCATTAACGATTAATACTTTTTTATTATTTTCAGCTTTAATATTAATCGTTTGTATAGTTTGTCCTTCTTTTAAAAAACCATCTTTGATTAGTTCTTTTTGGATGACTTTAAGTTTAATTTTCTTTTGTTTTCTTTCTGCCTTTAATCTTTTGCGTTCTGCTTCCATTCTAGAACGTTCTTCTTTTCTAATGACTTTTTCATATTCAAGGCGTTCTTTGAGAAGTTTTCTTTCTGCCTCTCGTTCTTCAAGTTTCTTAGATTTGCTATGAATATGCTTATGCATTCGCTTATTTTCTGCTTTTAATTTTTTTTCTTGTACTTTAAATCGAAGTTCTGCTTTTTTTTGTAGCTGTTTCGCTTTTTTTTCTGCTCTTTCTCTTTGGCGTTCAGCATGTTTTTGATGAATTTTTGCTTGTTTTTGATGGCGTTTTGTACGACTTATTTGTAATTCAGCAAAATGACGCTTTAACTCTTGTGCTTGTCGTTGCACATTAGCTCCTGCACTCGTTTTTGTTTTTTTACGGATAATAATAGTTTGATCGCCATCAATAATAATAATTTCTGAATGGTCATCAATCCTATCCAAAATAGACGTATCGTTTGATTCTAATTTCCAACGAGTAGTACTTTTAATTAGATCATTATCATCAAATAAATCACTTGAAATTTCATCTAATGTCCATTTTAAACTAGGCGCAATAGGTTCAATAAGAAAGTTATTGTCTTTATTGACCCATGTTGTTTTTCCATTACCTAATTGGATTAATTCATGAGTTTTTTGCAAATTAGCATCAACTAGAGCTTCACTAAATTCAACTATGTTTTCAGTATCGACCCATGCCGTTGTTCCATTACTTAAAGTCATTAGCTTTAATTTTAAAGGCTCTATTGGACTAGGAGGTGCAATAGGTTTTGGAAAAGTAGCTAGATTTTCTTTCGTATTAACCCATTTGGTTGTTCCATTATCTAAAGTGATTAATCTAGGAGGAGATAATGGAGTTGGAGGTGAAGGGATTTCTATTTCTTCTTCAATAATAACATATTCTTCAATAACCTCGCCTTCATCTTCTACTTTGACTTTTATTTTAGTAGTTTCTGGAATGATTGTATCTATCTCAGCAGTTGTTGTAAGTAGATTTTCATTTAAATCATTTTTGGCATTTACTTTATAATTCATTGTGGTTAAGCAAATTATAATAATAGCTACCGCAATAAAACCTTCAATAAAATTATTCTTTTTCTTTTGTTGCCCCAATAGCCTTGAAATGCGATTGAGTAATTGATTTTTTTGTCCCGTAAACGCAACAGATAACAATGGAGAATTAAGTCGAATAGCTTCTAAACTGGCTAAAGCTTTAGCGATAATGAGAGAATTTCCTGTGACCTGTAATGCTAAATCATCACAGCAATTTTCACGTTCTGCCCGTACGGTATTCGACATCCACCAAATTGCAGGATGATAAAAAAACAAGACATCAATCATAGATTGAACTAAATTGATTAGGTAGTCATGACGGCGAATATGAGCTAATTCATGTGCTAAAATTGCTTCAACTTCGGCTTGTGACAACGCATTAACCGTTCCAATAGGCAATAGAATAATGGGTTTTAAATAACCAACTACCATTGGTACCGTAATCAAAGCAGATTCAAGAAGTGAAACTGATTTTTTTATACCCAAACGAGCAGATATATCTAGCATTTTATTCGACCATAAATCGGATAATGGGCGATTTTGAGCGTATTTCAATCGTTGAACATATGCCAAACCACCCAAAAAGCGCAAGGATAAAACTAGCACACCAAGTAGCCAAATAATCACAATCACAGGCAAATGTTGTTGAAAATAAGCCATAAAAACACTTGAAGAAGCCTCTTGTGCTGTAATCGCTTGTTGATTGATTTGATATTGATCGGCTTCGATTACAATATAAGTCATTTCGGAAGCGCCTTGTGTCGTAGTGTTTTGGTACAAATAAACGAACGTACCTAAAAAAGCCACTAAAACTAAAACTAATGCGCTCGCCGATAAAACATATCGAAGATTAGATGATTTTTTTTGTAAAAACAATAAAACTATACCAAGTATTAAGGCAATCAACGCGCCTTGCCAAAGAGAATGTAATAATGACCACCCTAAAATTGTGATCCATTCTTCTGATATAATAGATTGAAATATATTCATGATTTTATATTTTATAGAAAATAGATGAATCGTAGAATTGAAAATATCGAAGCCTTAATTCAACAATGAAAGCTTATAACCACCTCATTATCAATTGTCAAATCTCCATTGTCAATTGTTCTGTTCGTCTTTTTCAATTTTTTGGATTAATGCTTTGATTTGATTTAATTCGTCTTTAGAAGTTTGGTGATTGCCCAATGCTTGCATGACTAATTTCATCGCAGAGCCTTTAAATGTTGTTTTTAAGAATTTATCTAAGAGAACATTTTGTGTTTCTGTTTCTTTAAAAACCGATGTGTATAAATGCTTTCGACCTGCTTTATTGCGGCTTACTAAATCTTTTGTAAGCATCAATTGCATAATTTTTAAGGTCGTTGTATAGCCTACATCTCGATGTTTATTGAGCTCATCATTCACAAAACGAACAGTTGCAGGTTCGGATTCCCAAAGAATTTGTAAAATAGCTAGTTCAGATTCAGTTGGTTTAATTTTCTTACTCATTGAATAATTTTTTCTCGTTGCATGCAGATAAAAAGTACTACGAATTTTTTCGTATTACAAAAGTAGGTGTTTTTTTTATTTAATGCAAATTTTATTACGAAGTATTTCGTAGATGAATTTTTTATAAAAAAATAAAGAAATAGGAAAGGGGCAATTAGTAATGATTAAGGATCAAACCCCTGAAGAGATTTGATCCTTAATTTGCTTTTAGAATATCATTTTACTTTAGCACAACAGTATTTAACAGCTCTGCTAACTTATCTCTAAGTTGTGTTAATTTTTGTTGAACTTTCAGAATACGCATCATTTCCTCAAAATTATTTGGTGGAATGCCTTTTAATCGAGCTTGATTTTTTTCGCACATTGCAATAATTTTTTTCAATTTAAATCGATTAATACTACTTAACATATCTTTTTTAAAATAAACTTTTAGGTTTTCTCTTGATTCGAGCGGCTTTTCATAACGATCAACCCAATTATGACTATAACCATAAGGCGAACTCAACATATCAACCGTTAATTTTTGAATTTCAGGATCTTCATGATTAGATAATTGACTATTAGTTAAAGGTTTATTATTAAGTGCAAAAGCTGTGTGATACGTTTTTATAAATTTATAATATAATTTATTTTCAAAATCCTCGATCAATTCCTGCATATCGGTTAATACACATTCTGCAACGGTTTGATCATCGTCTAAATCCTCCTCGCCATGCTCAATCAAAATTCTAATAATATCCTTTTCTTGAAATTCATCATTTTTGGCAGGAGTAGGTTTTTTTTGAGTAGGATTGACGGGCATTTGCGTGCCTTGTCCCATCGAAGGATCATAAAATTCTGGCGGAAAACCTTCCTCCATCATCGGCGGCGGTCTATCGGGTTGAGGCGCAGATTTTAAAACCGATTTTGTAACTAAACCATGAACGATTTTATTAGTTTCATTAATTAAAACCGTCTCGTTCATATCCATTAAACCAGAACATTCTCGAATGTAAACAGATCGCTTGATCGGGTCAGGAATGCGGGCAATACTACCAACAATATCCTTAATCAATTCTGCCTTTTTGACAGGATTATTTTTGGTTTCTTTAAGAATTAGATTGGTTTTGAATAAAATAAAATCCTGTGCTTCTTTAGATAAATATTCCTTAAAAGCGGTAATTCCTACTTTTTTTATATAAGAATCAGGATCTTCTTTTTCGGGCAATAAAACAACTTGTACATTTAAGCCTTGCTCCAAAACCAAATCCAAACCACGCAATGCCGCTTTAACACCTGCCGCATCACCATCATATAATATGGTCATATTTTTGGTGTAGCGCTTAACAAGCTGGATTTGTCCTTGTGTGAGCGACGTTCCAGAAGAAGCCACTACATTTTCAATTCCCGATTGATGCAAAGAAATCACATCGGTATAACCTTCAACTAAAATACAATCATCTTGCTGGCGAATGGCTTTTTTTGCAAAATGAATACCGAAAAGAACCTTACTTTTATTGTAAATTTCGGTTTCGGGCGTGTTGAGATATTTGGCGGTTTTCTTTCGGCTATCCAAAATCCGACCACCAAAACCAATCACTTTTCCAGACAAATTTCGAATAGGAAACATCACGCGCCCTCTAAAAAAGTCTTTACCATAGCGATTTGACAATCCTACTTTTTGTAATAAACTGACATTATAATTTTTTTGAACAGCATGAAGCGTAAAAGAATCGCCTTTTTGAGGCGCGTAACCTAATTCAAATTTCTTGATAATCTCTTCCCGAAAACCCCGTTCTTTGAAATAGCTTAAACCAATACTCTTTCCCATATCAGTCCCAAACAATTGATCATGATAATATTCTCGAGCAAATTCATTCACAATAAATAAGCTATCCATTAATTGCCGCTCTCGCTGGTGTTCCTCTCGATTGCCCGTTTCTTCGAGCTGAATGCCATATTTTTTAGCTAAATATCTTAATGCTTCTGGATAAGAAAAACCCTCGTGTTCCATGACAAAGGAAACAGGATTGCCAGCCTCACCACATCCAAAGCACTTATAAATGTTTTTTTGAGGCGAAACGGTGAACGAAGGCGTTTTTTCATTATGAAAAGGGCAATTACCAATCATATTGACACCACGTCTTTTAAGCGACACAAAATCACTTACTACGTCTTCAATCTTAGCGGTTTCAATTATTTCTTGTACGGATTTCTGTAAAATCATTTGCTATTACTATATTCGCATTTTATTTTAAATAAATGTAATTAAATAATATCTTAAAGCAGTAAAATCAAATCTATAATTTTAAAATACTGATTTTTAGTTAATTATTAATTAAAATTATTTATAATATGAATTGCGTTAAAAAAATTGGCATAACTATTGTCAAATAATAGTTGTAAAAGTTATGAACAAATATACATGAGAATAATAAGAAAATAATATAAAAGAGTACCCAAACAAACTCAAAAAACAAAAGAAGGTGTTCTCATAGTGTGGCTGCCCTTACAACCTAAAGCGGTGTGGGGCAGTTTTCTTTTCTAGAACCTTTATTAATAGCCTTGTAGGCAGATTGGGTGTTGGTTCACAAAATGATTGGCTAATTTACAGGAAAGATATTGTTTTAAATTGTTAAGAATATCTTCACTCAAACGACTCGCCACTTTAAGCTTAACAGCAGGTTTGCCATTGTAGAACTCTCGTTGAGGAATATCCGCCCATTGATTTTTGATGTTGGCAACATCCTTTAATAGAATATTGGTTCCACCAGGACTCGTCCGAATGATAATGT
>CAKZLL010000215.1 GCA_937125475.1 uncultured Saprospiraceae bacterium
TCGCACCGACACCAAGGCTATAAAATATTGATTGATAATGATTTATAAAACAAGGTGTCGTTGCGCTGCAACTAAAATATTAAATAACTTTTGTTACAGTGTACTTAGCTCATTAGACTTGCCCGTTGTAGCAAATTAAGTAGCCGCCGTACAAGTCTATTATTTGACTAAAGGGAAAAAAAGAAAATTTGAATACAATATATTTGCATACAGGAAGTAATCTTGGTAATCGCTTTGAGAATTTGATGGAAGCGAACCGTCAAATTGAAGAACGAGTAGGAAAAATACAAGTGATTTCTAGTTATTATGAAACGGAAGCTTGGGGATATACGGAACAACCTTTGTTCATTAATCAGGCTATTTGTGTGGAAACAGATCTTTCACCAATGGAATTATTAACAACAATCTTGGATATCGAGCATCAAATGGGACGAGTCCGATTAAGTAAATGGACCGAACGTCTTATTGATATTGATATTTTATTTTATAATAAAGTCATTATCCAAGAAAAAATGTTAATTATTCCACATTCTCGAATTACAGAACGTAACTTTGTATTGATTCCGATGGAAGAAATCGCGCCTAATTTTATTCATCCTGTTTTACAAAAAAACATGAGGCAATTAAAACAATTAGCAAAGGATAAATTGGCGGTTTATCAAGTCGAAGCAATAAAAAACATTAGAGAATAAGTGGTAATTAATTTTATGGTTCATTGACATTTTTTGCCAGAATGAATATTTTTTTTAGTCCAGCGGTGGCTTGCCCCGTTGTTTTTAAAGAAGTTAGAGCAACGAGGCAAGCCCACATTGGACTTAAAGACAAAAATTATCAATGAACCAATTTTATTAACTACTTACCAATATCATTCAGACTTTCACCTAATTATGCAATATAACTGGAAATATCCTTTTTTAGTCATTGAAGGAAATATAGGAGCAGGCAAAACAACACTTTGCAAGCAGCTTTCAGAAGATTTTAATACTCGATTGATCTTAGAATCTTTCGATGAAAATCCTTTTTTGTCCAAGTTTTATGAAAATCCTGAGCGTCATGCCTTTTCAGTTGAACTGTTTTTCATGATTGAAAGATATAAACAACTACAAGAAAGCCTGTCTCTTACTGAGGCTTTTCAACAATTTACTATTGCGGATTACTATTTGGTCAAAACGCTTTTGTTCGCTCAACAAAATCTCAACGAAGATGAATTTAGTTTATTTAACAATGTTTTTAATATTGTAAGCGCTAATTTCCCTAAGCCAGACCTCATTGTCTATTTGCATCGCCCCGTAGAGGAGTTGCTTAAAAATATTAAAAAGCGAGGTCGATCTTATGAACAGCAAATTACTGCGGAATACCTAAATACTTTTCAAACCGCTTTTTTTGATTTCTTTCGGATGGAACGAGATATTCCTATACTTATAATTGATGTGGCTGATATGGATTTTATTGATAATACCACTTATTATCAAGAGCTTATTCGCCTCTTAATCGAAGATTATCGCCCAGGTATGAATTATGTCAGTATTAGTAAGGGATAATATTACAGATTTTAACAGTTTCTTAAAATTATTAGGTGATTTATCGTCTAATACTGCTTCTTGATTCGTTATAATAATAAGAATAATACTATAAAAGATATATGAACTACCTAAAATTTCTACTACTACTTACTTCTATTGCTTGTTTTTCTTGTGACGGTCGGGTCAAACTTTATGATAAAGGAGCACAATTTATTGCTATTCAGCCATTTGAAGAAATTGATACCAATGAATTGAATTTGGCAAAAACAGCCATTGAAACATTTTATGGGTATGATGTTACTATTTTAGAACCGATCGACTTACCAAAAGAATTTTTGTCTCAATCGAAAAAACGCTATCGTTCTGCAAAATTATTGCCTCATTTGAGAAGTAAAAGACCCAATGAATTTGATAAAATAATCGGGATGACAAAAGCCGATATTGCTTCTTCTTCTAGAAAAGAAAACAATCATCCTATTATTGCTAAATCTGATCGATCTGGACCAGCTAGTGTTATTTCAAGTTTTAGAATTCGTAAAAATGCAAAATCTAAAAGCGAATTTGAAGCGAGATTACGAAAGGTTGTTATTCACGAAGTTGGACATACATTAGGACTGCCTCATTGTACGGAAGATGAGAGTTGTTTAATGGTTGATAATGGCAGTAGCTATAAAAAATTAGATGGATTAAAAGAACAATTTTGTACTAAATGCTCTAATAAATTAGGTTGGAAAGAAACAAATGGACAAGACACAGTTATGAAATAAGAGGAAAAAACTAAAGAAACGTCATAATTAGTAGTAAATTCTATTTTTTTAGAAAACTGACTTTTAACTTTTTATGGTCAAACTTCCTCATAAGAATATTTGTATTTTTAAGCTTGATCTAATATTTTTATTTAAAATTACACTTAACAACCAAACAGTATATTATGAAAAAGAAGAAACTACAACTAAATGAATTGAAAGTAAAAAGCCAATTCACTAATTTAAATGAAGAGGAAGCTAATGAAATTAAAGGCGGTGGACTTTTTAATAATAACAACAACAATGTTGTTCCTAGCTTCGGTAGAAAATTTAGGTGGACAGTCACCGAACAACGAGGTGAAGTCAGAATTCGTAAAATATTTGAAGGCAAGAAAGAATGCGAATAGATTCTTTGCCATCAATTTTTGATTTCCAATTGTTGTGATTGTTAAATTATATTTTAATAATCACAACGATTATTTTTGAATTTTAGCTAGATATTTTTCATGTACAATATCTGCAAAAGGCTGATTATTAATTTTACTATCTAGCCACGAAATAAAATCAAAATATCGAAGCATTGGACTTTCTTTTGGGTCTTGTGCTAGTACTTCTAAATCACTTCTCAATTTAATAAATTCCTCCTTTAAAGCCTTTCTAGTAATAATATTCCTAAATCGCTGAATGAATTTCAACATTCTTTGCTCGAATAAATATAGCCGATTTCTTCGTTTTAAATACCGATAAGTAGAGCGCAATAAATACTCTAAAAAAATAGTATTCTTCAATTCATAATGAATAATAATCTGAATAATTCGCGCAACGGATTGTAAGTCTTGTCGTTGAATTTTTCCAGAATAATTGATCAATTCATCCAAAGAATTAAGTGCTTCTTCATATTGTTCCGCACCAAAATATAGATAGCTATAAATGAAACTATAATTAAGATTAAATAACGTTTTGTTGAATGATTTTCGTTCTTTCTCTCGCTCTTTAATCAACGAAACCCCATATTTAAACGCGCCGCTTTCAGTACACAAAACCATTTTATTCAAATAATAATGCAAGAAAATCTTGTACTTATCATCTTTTGAAATGGGTTTTACTTTCTTTAATCGAGTTAAATTTTCTTCTACTTCCGTATATTTTCGGAGCATTCCACAGCTAAAAATTTGATTAGTTAGTACCGAAATATAAGTCGAAGCATCTTCTTTGAGCCGAAAAGGCTGGCTTTCTAGTAGTGCAATAAGGGTTTTATTCGTTTCATAGTACGCTTCATACTCTCGATTGGAAGAATAGTAAATTCCGAAAATCCGATGATACAAAACTTGGGCGTGATAAAATTCTGGGAAATTTTCTCCTTTCATCCATTCACTAGAAATCAAACGCGTTAATTCACTTACTTTATCCTCGCTTCGAGCAATTGCATCTTTTTTTAACGAAAGTAACATTTCAAAGAAAATCGTCCAATAATGGCGTTCTTTGGTGATTTTAATTAATAATGCCTGCTCCTCTTCGTTGATTAGAGCTAGTTTTTTATTTAGAAAGCTGATATTAGACTCTGTATAAGCTAAATGCTTTTCCCAAAATAATACTTCCAGAATGACTAAGAATTTATCATATTTATAAGCTATTTTTCTAATTTTTTGAAGAATATCCCGACAATGCGCATATAAGGATCTTTTCGCTAATACTCGAACATTATTCAGCATAGATTTCAAACGAAAATCTATGGAAGTTTTTTCGTCATAAGTTTGTAAAGCTTTCATTATCAGACTATAAAGGTAATTTTTTAGCTCTGAAAACTTTCTACTTTCTATTGTTTTTTGCTGATAAATCAATTGTTTTAATGCCGTTTCATCATAAATTTCTTGCTGCTCTATGGCATTAAATAAAATTAGATATTTGTTCTCTTTGACCATAGAAGTCTTCCCCACAAATACTTTAAAGTATCGCTTTTCAGAGCTAGAAAGGCTCTTAATTAACTCAAATAATCGGGTGGAAGGCGTTTTTGGCATATAATTTATGTCATTTTTTCTTCTAAAATAGTCATTTTTTTTAAATCAGAAAACTGACATATCCAAAATACTTGGATTGTAAACTACTAAAAGTAAGCCTAATATTACAGTATAAAACAAACACAATTATCTAAACGCGGCTAATTATTTCGTGAACGTGGCATTTTGATATTTGAATAATCATCAACTATAAAAAAATAATTCGCCGCTGTAGAAGTCTAATACACATAATTACCTAAGACAGGGCAAAATTCTGTCATCCAAAATCTGTGAAGAGATGAATGCAATTAAATCTAACTCGAATTTGAATTCTAAGCAAGTATATCCATTATCGCTAGTATATACTCGCCATCAACAAGCCAAAGTTGCAGCAACTAGTGGCAAAAGAAAAGTATTAAGAAGGGCAAATCCTGAAAAAATCGCACTCCCAACTTTAGATGGTTTGGTGTTTGAAGATATTCGGAATGTAGTTTATTTAGAAGCACAAGGCAATTATACTTACATTCATCTCACAGATGATCGCAAAATGTTAGTTTGTAAAACTCTTCGAGAAGTTGAGGAAAATATTAGAACGGAGATCTTTGTCCGTGTTCATCGTTCTTATACCATTAATATGAATATGTTAGCGCGGTATGTAAAAGGGAAGGGCGGTTATGTGATTATGGAAAATGGAGCAATGATTAATGTTTCCGCAGGTAGAAAAAAGTCATTTATGGAAGCAGTAGAAATGCTATTCTAAAAAATATCATTATAGTAAAGGTTGTTAACTTTAATTTTAGGGGTTGATTAACCCCTAAAGCCTTTTATCAAAAAAAATAACGCTGAAAAAACAAATGTTGTAAAGTGAATATGTAAGTAATGCCCTGTATCAGAAATGATATAGGGCTTTTATTTGAGTTTTAAGTTGTGAATTATAAATGCTAAAATTTGTAATTCACAACTCAAAATATAGGACTTCATTATTTCTGATCTAATCGTTTACTCAAGCGATTAGATATTTTTAAGAAATTCATTTCAGTGATAATTCCGACTAAAATATTACCTTCATTAATCACAGGTAAACAACCAATTCCATTCTCTTGCATCAAATGAATAGCTTCTGTAATCAGTGTTTCAGGTCGAACAGTAACTAGATTTTTCACCATAATATCTTCTACCAACCAAGTCTTTTCTTCATTGTTTTGACGTTTAGAAAAATAACTCAATAAAGTATCCGAAGAAATTAACCCCTGCAATTGACCACTTTCATTCTCGACAGGCATATAACGTACATTATGCCATTCCATTACGCTAGCAACTAATTCTACAATATCATTTTTGTGAACAGAAAACAACTCGGTTTCCATCACTTCTTCCACAGTTAATTTATTCGTTCTGTATTCTTTCAAATCATCTACTGAAGGAATTTTCCACTCATGCACAGGATTGCCCTTTATTTGATTTTCAACAATAGCGGCAGTGAGTGTCGAAAGTGCTTCATCCTTTCCTGTTTCTTTGATAAGTTTGGTATAAGTCCGCATAATCCAACGCGCTCCAGTTGTTTGGCTTTTGGCACGCCCTTCAATCACTGACAAATAACGATCAATATCATCTTTATTAATATTATTGTCTTCCAATCCTTCCCGCGCGATTGGCAATAATTCATTAAGTATCAAATCAGAAGCGGAATATTTCTTATCATTTATCCAAGTGAATTTACTATCCATTCCTGTTCTAGCGGCTTTCAAAAAATTATCACTTACATCCTCAAAGCCCAAATGCTTCGTAATATTACCATAATGTTTGTGCATGCCTTTCATCATTCCTAACCAAAAAGTAGTATTGGCCATTTCGTCAATGACCGTCGGACCAGAAGCTAAAACACGATTTTCGATGCGCAAATGCGGTTTTCCATTGGCACTAATACCATAACAGGGGCGATTCCAGCGATAAACGGTTGAATTATGGACTTGCAAAGAACGTAATTTCGGGACTTTTCCAGCTTTAATTAATTCCATTGCATCTTCTTGCACATCCGAACTAAGCAAAACCCTAAATCGAGCAATATCGTCTTTATAAATATCCAATATCGAATTCTTGAGCCATTGATGACCGAAAAAGACCCTAGGACTTTTTTCACGAACATGATGTTGAGAAATTCTATTATCTATAGATTGCTGAAAAAGTGCGATGCGGGTCTCGTGCCAAAGTCGCTTTCCAAACAACATTGGAGAGTTCGCAGCAGCAGCAATACAAGGCGCAGCAACAGTTTGAGCGATATTATACATATCAACAAAATCATCTGGATCAATCTGTAAATGCACTTGAAAACTGGTATTACACGCCTCCAACAAAGCAGTATCATGTTTCATTAACAACTCATCAATGCCAGCAATCCGCAAGTCGTAAGCTTCGCCTCGCATCATACCTAAAGCATCCATCAGCGCTTTATAGCGTTTTTTAGGTGTTAAATTATGAAAGCCTAAATCTGATTTTTTAAGTGTTGGCAAAATACCAGTCAAAACTACTTTAGCATCAAAATCGTCTAAATGTGATTGAACAATATTAATATAACCTTGTAGTTCTTCCTCCATTTTATTGAGGCAATCACTATGAAATTCACGTGGTATTAAATTGGTCTCTAGATTAAAACGAGCTAACTCTGTTTCTAGCCAACTATAATTTTGTTTTTCTAAAACATCCATAGCGATTGGAGCAGGTTTGTACGCTTGATTGACGATGCACATTTCTTGTTCTGCACCAATCCGCGTTATTCCTGTATCAAACCAATCATTTTCGAGCATATACTCAATAGCTTTTACATCTTTCAATAGATGACGAACAAAATGTTGCATTTGTTCTTCATTTTGAGCAAGAGAAACGGTTTGTACTCCCATATTTTTGTATTTTAATATTCAGTTAGTTCTAATTAGGAGTTAAATTAATAGAAAAAATTAATACTTTTCTAAATTCCTGTTTTTTTAATGAAAAATATGAAAATTGTTATGCACTTTCATCACTTCTATTCGTTGTATCAAAATATATAAGGTGCGAAGTGTCAGGAAACACTAAAATGGTGCAATTTTGTACCTGCCCCCTCGCTCCTGCCCCCTGACACCTATTTTTGGGAAAAAGAATTTAGCAAAACAAACATCTTTATGAGAAATATCCTTTTTTTAACCTTGTTGACTGTTTTTTCATTAACGAACTGTGATGATAATGAGTTAGAAGGTGGTTTTGAAATGAACTATATCGAAGATTTTGAAATCTTTGCAGGTTTAAATACATTAGATACTCATGTTTTTGAATTTACATTAAATTCTAATTTTCAGAATTATTTAATCCAAAAAAACTTAACAGAAGATAATATCGAGGCGATTATTCCTAAATATGTTCGATTAACAAATTTATCTAATACTTTGGAATACAATGTCTTATATCGGGCAAGATTGAATATACTCAAAACGAGTGGCGAATTGGAGTTTGAAGCAGCATACCGAGAACCTATTCCAATTAATACTGGTTTTAATCTGGAATTGATCCCAACTTCGGTAGAAGTATCAGAACAATTGAAATCTAATCAATTCAAATTGAAATTGAAACTCAATTTTTCTGAAATCCCATCTATTTCTATTGATACGCGAATGTTTGTTACTTTTCAGGTTGTAACAAAATAGAGTGATTTTTCTTTAAAAATGATGATGGAAGAACCAAAAATTTTAGTTTTTTTAAATAATAAAGGTTCATTGACAATTTTTGCCAGAATGAATATTTTTTAATCCAGCGGTGGCTTGCCCCGTTGTTTTTCAAAGAGTTAGAACAATGGGGCAAGCCCACATTGGAATAAAGGGCAAAAATTGTCAATGAACCATAATAAAATAATAAAAAACTAGGTGTCGGATGCTTTGAAAGCGTCCAACACCTAAATTTCAACGATTTATTTGTATAAGATTGATACTTTTTATCCAAAAAACCCTTTACTTTTTTATAAATTTAGCTTTAAATAATCCTTCTTTTGTTTCAGCTACTAGAAAATATGTTCCAACTGATAATTCATTAACATTCAATATATTCTGATTGAAATTATTTTTTTCAATGACTTTTTGTCCAACTAAATTATAAACAGAAAGTGTTTGAATTTCACTATTAATATCCAAAGTAAGCCAATCTGAAACTGGATTAGGAAAAACTTGTCCTTCTATTTCAACTAAATTTGTTGAACGATTAGAAGTCGTAGAACTATATCTATTTCGAGCAAACGTAAAGTTATCACACTGAATTTCTAAAAAAGGAACAGCGCTAGGCAAATTAACAGTCGAAGTCACTTGTCCTGTCGCTGCATTGATCATTTTCAATTTCGGACCATTATCAGTACCCAAAACACCAATATAGCTCTGAGTAGTTTGATCAAATGTAATACTACCCACAGAATAACCAACTAAAAACCCCGAATTAACTGGCGTAGTATTCACAACCGTAACATTTCCAGTCACTAAATCAACTTCTGCAAACATCACATCAATCTTATACCCCCAAAGCGAGTTATACATTGTGCTATCTACATTATTATATAAAGCGTGTAATTTATTACTCGTGACATCGAACTCAAGTGCGCCAATACGTTCAGCGGTTTTGTTAATTTCGACTTTCGTCACAATTGTACCTGTTGCGGCATCAAGCGAGATGAGTTTAGTTTTATTATTTTCAATACCTATAAAAATGTATCGCCCTAGATTGGAATCGAAAGTCGAATTTCCAAGAGCCACAGCGCTAACGGTTGGTAAGGTCGCGATAGTAGTGATCGCCCCTGTATTGAGGTCAATTGATCCAAAATGTTCGATATTTTGGGTGTACCAAAGCCCGTAAGCCTTTTTTTGTTTTAGATCATATTCCATCTCAACTGGCTGAATCGTAATTCCTGTTTGCGTCACAATTGTACTGCTATCAATATCAGCTACATAAAGTTTATTCACAAAATTATTATCAAAACCCCAAGTGATATATCGTTGATTTTCTTGGTCATATGTTGTCGCGCCTGCGGCTACAGCGATGAGGGAATTGGTACTAAAAAGCGGAGTTGTTGTTCCAGTAAATGGATCAATAGAGGTAATATTAAATGGAAGGGTCATACTTCCAGTGATGTCTTTGCTCAATCCATAAAGAATTTGAGCATGAGCCATTTGTACAAATAACAAACAGCAAACGATAGTAAGAATAGTAGTAGTAATTTTTTTCATAGTTGACTTTTTATAATCAACTAGCAGGAGTAAAAAATGTTTTGAATTTTTATTTTTTTATTAAAAAATGCCTATTCACGTTCTTTTGTTTGGTATATTTGGCACGTTTTGAAAAAAATCAAATATTCCACAACAATGAAGATTAACGAAATACTAAAAGACACGAATTATAAACTAAATCAATTCACTACTGACCAAATCCAAACCTTAGAGCAATCTATTTTTGAAAAACAAGTCAGAGGAAATACCAAATATTATACAAAATGTCTAGTCCGAAATAATGATATTTATCTTGGTCCAGAAGAAGTCATTCGACAGTTATATATTATCGTATTGAGAGATAAATACAACTACCCTACTAGCCGAATGCAACTAGAATATAAAGTCAATTTTGGTCGAGAAGTCAAAAGGGCGGACATTGCTGTAATGGACAAAGACCGTCCGAGTGTGACTTATATATTGGTCGAAGTCAAAAAACCAAAACTCAAAGACGGAAAAGAACAACTCAAATCTTATTGTAATGGAACAGGCGCGCCTATGGGCGTTTGGACGAATGGTAATCAAATCTCTTATTATCACCGAAAAGACCCGAATTACTTTGAAGATATTCCTGATATTCCTATTCATGGTCAATCTCTGGGGGAATTGCTGGCTGCTCCGTGGAAATATGCCGATTTACTCAAAAACGATAAATTAGTCAATGAGAAAAAATCCTTAAAAGGTTTAATTCTCGAAATGGAGGATGAAGTCTTGGCCAATGCAGGCGTTAACGTTTTTGAGGAGGTTTTTAAATTGATATTCACGAAGCTATACGACGAAATGGCTTCTGTCCGTGATAAAAATCGAACCTTAGCTTTTAGGAATTACGGAGATACGGAAACCGATTTGAAAGATAAAATACAGACTTTATTTGAAAAAGCTTGCGAAAAATGGGAAGGCGTTTTTGCAGAAAATGCCAAAATCATTTTAACGCCTTCTCACTTGTCGGTTTGTGTTTCTTCCTTACAGGATGTCAAATTATTCAATTCTAACTTGGATGTCGTCGATGAAGCTTTTGAATATTTGATTGGAAAAAGTAGCAAGGGTGAAAAAGGACAATATTTTACGCCTCGATACGTGATTGATATGTGTGTAAAAATGCTCAATCCGAAAGAACACGAAACCGTAATTGATACCGCATCGGGTTCTTGTGGGTTTCCTGTTCATAGTATTTTTCATGTTTGGCAACAGATTTTAGAAGATTTGGGTATTCCACAAAGTCATTTGTTTACTGCAGAACAAAAACCCGTTCGATGTGATGATTATGTAAAAAAGAACATCTTCGCGATTGATTTTGATGAAAAAGCGGTTCGTGTTTCTCGTACTTTGAACCTCATTGCAGGCGATGGACAATCTAACGTCCTGCATTTGAATACATTGGATTATGAACGTTGGGACGAAAAAACAAAGGAAGAAAACTGGTTAGATACTTATGGCATCGGTTGGAAAAAACTACGAAAACTCCGAAAAAATAAAAACGATAACCGAGAATTTAACTTTGATGTTCTCATGGCAAATCCGCCTTTTGCTGGCGACATCAAAGAAACACGCATTATTAATAAGTATGAACTAAGCAGAAAGGCGAGTTTGACGAAAGTCAAAAATCCAAAACACTTTATTGATCATTCGCATCAAGCACCGACTTTTCCAGAGTTTTTGAGAACCACAGGCGAAACCGTTTTTAAAATGCCTGACGATACATTCCGAAAACTGAAAATCAAGCAACACAACAAACTAGGTAGAGATATTTTATTTATCGAACGTAATTTGGACTTTCTGAAACCTGGCGGAAGAACAGCACTCGTCTTGCCACAAGGTCGATTCAATAATGCATCCGACAAAGCCATTCGAGAATATATCGCTGACCGATGCCGTATTTTGGCGGTAGTTGGTCTACACGGAAATGTGTTTAAACCGCACACAGGTACTAAAACTTCGGTTATTTTCTTACAAAAATGGACAGATGACGCAGGCATTAACCCAAAACAGGAAGATTATAATATCTTCTTCGGTACAATGCAAGAGCCGTCTAAAGACAATAGTGGTGATAAAATCCATGTTAGAAATGATAAAAATGAACTCGTACTTGACGAACACGACCATTTGATTGTTCAACACGATTTGCATAATCATGGCGGTTATCTGCCCGATGGCATCGCAGAAGCTTTTATCAAATTCGCTCAAGATGAAAAATTGTCTTTTTGGGCGGGAAAGTAAGTCGCCTTTCTGATGAAGCGTTTAATGCTTTATTGGAAAGGCTGGAAATTTCTATTTTGAAGTTATCACAAACAAAAAAAATTATTGATTTTAGAATTGATGCGAATACTTATGTAAAAGAGTATTTAGAAACAGAGAAGCTATTAAATACTAAGAACAATAAAAAAATTCAAGGTTTAATTACTTCAATTCAGAATTTTGGTGCGTACTCTTTATGTAATTATATTGAATTTTTAGAAAGTGGAACTTCTTATTTAATGACACAAAATATTCAAGCTAATTATATTAATTATTCTAATCTTCATCATATTTCAAATGAAGTTCATCAAATTTTACATAAATCACATTGTAAAAAAGGGCAAGTTTTACTAACAATGGCAGGTGCTTACCTTGGACGTGCTGCTGTATTCAATGAAAACTTTGAAAGTAGTTCTAATCAAGCAATTGCTAAAATTAGTTTAAAAAATGAAATTGAACCGTTCTATGTTTCTACGTTTTTAAATACATTCTATGGACAAAATCAAATTAATAGATTAAAAACTGTTACAGGACAACCAAATATTAATATGTCTCAAATTAGAGAATTATTAATTCCAATTTTATCAAAAGAATTTCAAAATAAAATTAAAGAAACGGTTTTAAAAGCATACGAAACACGCAAAACCTCTAAAAATCTCTATACTTCCGTCGAAATGCAACTCTTAAACGCTTTAGGTTTATCGGACTATCAACCAAGCAAGGAGAATGCACAAGTGAAGTCTTTGAAAGATAGTTTTTTAAATTCTGGTCGTTTGGACTCTGAGTATTATCAGCCAAAGTATGAGGAAATTGAAGAAAAGATTAAGAATTATGGTTTCGTAAAAATTCGTACAGTTTTTTATCAAAACACAGAACGAATTTCTTTTGAAAAAGAAGGATATAATTATATTGAAATAAGTGATATTAGTGTGTCTGACGGAAAAGCAACCTCCTCTTATAGATTAACAGGAGATTTACCTGCAAATGCAAAAATTAAAATTCAAAAAGGAGACTTATTAATATCAAAAGTAAGACCTAATAGAGGTGCAGTTTCTATAATTGATATTGAGAAAGAAAATCTAGTAGCAAGTGGAGCTTTTACAGTTCTTCGTGAGAAAGAAAATAAACTTTTAAATAAAGAAACATTACAAATTCTCTTACGAACAAATATTTATAAAGAGTTGTTATTAAAATATAATTGCGGTAGTTCTTATCCTGTAATTAAAGATGAAGATATTTTAAACTTAATTATTCCACTTATTACAACTGATTTACAAACCGAAATTGCCAATTCAATCCAACGCAGTTTTCAACTAAAAAACCAATCCAAACAGCTACTACACATTGCGAAAACAGGCGTAGAAAAAGCGATAGAAAGCAGCGAATCAGCAGCAATGACATGGATGGAAACAGAAATATTAAAATTGAACTGAATACACTGTAACAAAAGTTTTATAATCAATTGCACCGTCACTTTAGTGCGGTGACTGATCAGGTTTAAATATCT
>CAKZLL010000216.1 GCA_937125475.1 uncultured Saprospiraceae bacterium
AAAATAAAGATTGATCAATTTTTCTCAAATGATGTAATTCCTGCTTGACAAGTTTTTTTAATTGTTCAAAAGTAGCAATTGCATTTTCCTTTTCATATAGCTCAAATAATAGCGTAAAGAGCTGAAAAAAAGTATTATCCTTTAAGAAACCATTATTCACTTCGTCTTTAATTGCATCTAAGAATCGGATAGAATATTTTTTATTTAAAATCCGTTCACGGTTTTTCATCTCACTTCTAATTCGATATTTTGCTAATGCAAATTGCTGATCTACACTATTCATCAATCGAATTAATACTTCATCTTGTAAGGGATTTTTTTTAGTCAGTGGATGAAAAAAGTAATCGAAGTCAAGCATATAAAGTTCATTGAAATACTCTAGATCTCGATAGTTTTTTTCGGCTAATTCTTCTAATAATTGGTTTCGTCCACGCTCATACCATTGAAATAAATCTCGCTCTGCGTAAATTGTTAATAATCTTTTTTGCCTTTCTTGTCTTTTATTTTTTAAATCAGTCCAAAGTAAAAAATCTTCGATCAACCTAGTGAAATCCTTCATTAGAGTTCTCATTTTATTATCATCATATTTTACCTTTGGGAAAATTTTACTGAATATATATTCTTTTGTAAATCTAGGATGATTAAAAGAAGGATTATACTTTTTTAGTAGTATATAAAGTTCCAAATGGACTGGATTAGTTGTAAAAAAAGGAGACTGAAATAGCTTTTTCAGTTTTCTAAATTCTTTAGGGGATAACGTTTTTAGTAATTGTATGAGTTTACTTTGCTTCATTTTAGTCTTATATTTATTTCCATAAATATATAACATTTTAGGTAATCTCGATAGTCATTTCACTAATTAACATATAAAATTTGTGACAAAAATCATTAAAAAAAACTATATTTAAGCACACAAAAAAACTAACAAAAAAAACACACTCAATTGATTTACAAACCTTTATAATAAAAATAAAGTATAAAACCTCAATTTAGACTACACAAGTATTGAAAATTGTCCATAAAAAACTGACATATAAAAAGTAACTTGCAATTGTTATAAAGTATTATGTACTTATAATTAACTTTTAAAAGCTTACAATTAAAATTACTAAATCTTATAAAATATTAAGATTACTAAATTTATTCACATTATAATTACTACAACCTATTTTAAACTCCTGATAAAACTAAATCCTAAACAGGGTCTTTCAAATAAAAGAAAGACCTAGGATAATTTAAAAATTACACTTTATACCTCAACTTATGTTGAGGAAATTTTTATAAAAAATCCATTCTTACCTAATCAGAATTTCTTTTCATTCTATCAAAGTACCCTTTTTAAAATAAAAATCCCCTCAACATAAGTTGAGAGGCATTAAATTAAAAATTAATTGAATTTTTAGCTAATCTATCTAATTTAAAAAATCTTAACGACCGACCCATGTGTAATCGGTATTTAACTCTGGACTAGTTCGTCCATTAGTTGCTTGTGAAGTCACAAGGCTTTTTACTTTAATCGTAATTAATTTGATTTTTGTACGTTTCAACTCCATCCTTTTGATTTTTATACGTTTACTTACTATACTTTGTCTACCTAAAGGCAATAAGATTTAGTGCTAATGATTATAGAATCAAAAGCATATTAATTCTTCTTACCTTGCTTTTTTGTAATATGATTATGGGAAATACTAATCCTTCTTAAATATAAAATTAGTTTAATTAAGAATTTGTATTTATTTTCTTAACTTTCTTATTATTAAATACTTTGCTCCAATTTCATGAAATAAAGTATTTAATAATAAGAAAGATGATTTAAAACAATATGAATGTATTGTGTGCAGATTTTTATAACTATGATATCTTTCTCAATTATCTTACGATGTCATAGGCAATATAGTTGCATTAGTTTTCAAAAAACTAAAATCTAATTTCGCATCTCTTTTAAAATTCACTTTTAATTAAAAAAAGAAATAAAAATTATTTCACAATAAAACCATTTCCAAAATCATGGCTAGGATGAACAAAATCTAGCTTTCCTTCTTCATTTTCTGCCATTAGCACCATTCCTTGTGACATAACGCCTCTTAATTTCTTAGGTGCTAAATTAACAACTACAACTACTTGTTGTCCAATAATATCTTCTGGTTTATAAAATTCTGCTATTCCAGAAACAATCGTTCTTTCTTCAAATCCTAATGCTACTTTTAGTTCTAGCAATTTTTTGGATTTCTTTACCTTAACAGCTTCAATAATAGTGCCTACTCTAAGATCAATCTTCATAAAATCCTCAAAATCAATAGCTTTCTTTACTGGCTCGTAATTGATTGTCTTAGGTTGATTATTCTTTAACTTCTCTATTTGAGAGTTAATTACTTCTTCGGGGATTCTTTTGAATAGATGAATTGGCTTTCCTATTTGGTGCTCGTTTTCAATTATAGGCTTTCCTTCAGCTAAAATATCTAATAAATCTTTCCATTCACCATTATCCTCAATAGCCTTTAAATTTAATAAAGTCCTCATCTTATCAGAAGCAAAAGGTATAAACGGACGACAAACCACACTCAATGCGCTTATTATCTGTAAAGCTATATTCATTACTGGTTTCACCGCTTCTTTATCTTTTTTGAAGACTTTCCAAGGCTCATTTGTTTGCAAAAATTGATTACCAATAGTAGAAATTTCTAATAATGTTTGTTGTGCGCTTCTAAAATTATAAGTGCTAATATATTCTGATAACGTTTTTAGCTTCACCTCTAGCACTTTTAATTCAGCACCAGCGGTAGAGTTTTCCCCTTTACTATCTTTTACCTGCGCATTTGCTACAAAATCAGGTACTTTTCCATCAAAATACTTATTAGTCAATACCACTACACGATTAATAAAATTGGCAAAATTTCCTACTAAATCTGCATCAACCACCTCTTTATAGCTTGCCCAAGTAAATTCACTATCTTTCGTTTCTGGCATATATTTAATAATCGTATGCCTTAATTCGTCTTGATAATTCGGTAAATCCTCTAAATATTCATGTACCCAAACCGCCCAATTTCGAGAAGTTGATAATTTTTGCCCTTCCAAATTCATAAATTCATTGGCTGGCACATTCGTCGGTAGAATGTAATCGCCATGAAGTTTGAGCATAGAAGGAAAAATAATTGAGTGGAAAACAATGTTATCTTTTCCTAAAAAATGAATTAATGAACTATCATCGCTTTTCCAATAATCTTCCCAATTCTTATTATTCTCCTCCGCCCATTTCTTCGTTGCCGAAATATAACCAATAGGCGCGTCAAACCAAACGTACAACACTTTCCCTTCCGCGCCTTCTAAAGGCACAGGAATTCCCCAATCAATATCACGCGTAATAGCTCGTGGCTGCAAACCACTATCTAACCAAGATTTTGCCTGACCGAGGACATTTTTTTTCCATGCTTCCGATCTTCCTTTTCCATCTACAATCCAATCCTTTAGCCAGCCTTCTTCTTTATTCAAAGGTAAATACCAATGCTTAGTCGTTTTTAAAATTGGTGTATTACCGCTCAACTTAGAAGTTGGATTCTTGAGCTCTAAAGGACTTAATGTAGAACCACAATTTTCGCATTGATCACCATAAGCCTCTTCATGATCACATTTTGGGCAAGTACCTACAATATATCTATCTGCAAGAAACTGGTTATTTTCTTCGTCATAATATTGCTCGCTAGTTTCTTCTTCAAAAGCACCTTTTTCGTGCAAAGTCGTGAAGAAATCAGATGCTGTTTTATGATGTAACTTAGAGCTAGTTCTATCATAAATATCAAAGCTAACCCCTAATTTCTCGAAACTATCCTTAATAATCCCATGATTCGTATCAATGATAGCTTGTGGCGTAGTTCCTTCTTTTTTGGCACGCATAGTAATAGCCGCACCATGTTCATCAGATCCACAAATAAAGGCTACTTCTTTGCCTAATAATCTCAAATGGCGGGCAAAAATATCTGCTGAAAGGTATGCTCCTGCCAAATGTCCAATATGTAATGGACCATTAGCATAAGGCAATGCTGCGGTAATTAAATAGCGTTTTTTATCGCTCATTTTATTCATTAAAATTAAATACCCTTCATTCCAAATAGCAAAATACTATTTAAAGGTTGGGTTAAAAGTTAACAATTAGGAACTATTTTTTAGAATGTTACAAATATACATTCTATTCAACTTTATTTTCAATACTTATAGGAGAATAACTATAAATTTGCTTTTTTAGTTTCTTTATCATTAAAGAATGTACAAAGAGTGCCACCAAAATAAGTTTCAAATATTATTCAATAAAAAAGAACCACTACCAATTTCGTTAAATTGATAGTGGTTCTTTTTTATAAATAAACTCGCAATAACTTGCCTTATTTATTTCATTATTACAAGCTCAAGCGAACACCAATATTATGCGTTCCACCATAAACTTTCGTAGCACGGTAAGCATAATCAAAGGCAATTTTATTGTCTTTGTTTTTCTTACTTGTAGGTACTTGAATAGATGCACCACCTGCGATTCCAGTATAAACACTTCCTTCAATTTCAGGAGAAGCATCTTGACCAAGAGAGTAGCGATAACCTCCTCTGACCTGAAATGTACCATAAGGACTCATAAAACTATATTCTAAACCACCTCCAGCTTCATCTCTAGAGAATGAATTAGAAGTAAAGTTACCAACGAATGTAAGTTTATTCTGCTCATTAATATTCACATCATATGACAAACCAATATTCAAAACAGAAGGCAATTCGTAACGAGCCGAACGCTGCTGAATAGTCATAATTGTTTTGCTATTAGGAGAAAGTAAAGGTAAAGATAAACCCTCACCAGAGTAACGAAGCGGTGTTCCGATATTTCTTAAA
The DNA here is from genome assembly GCA_937125475.1 of uncultured Saprospiraceae bacterium. Lineage (GTDB taxonomy): Bacteria > Bacteroidota > Bacteroidia > Chitinophagales > Saprospiraceae > CAKZLL01. The sequence continues at coordinate 4,876 of CAKZLL010000216.1, forward strand.
GAAATACCCAACTTTACGTTTTCATTACGGTACTGAATACCTGCATCTAAAGCCAAGCCATTAGCTGATACGTTAGTAGAAGATTCAGATACCACTCTAGCTGTTGCACCTACTGAAATCTGGCTATTAGACTCTTCATTTGTAAATAAATGAGCATAAGAAAAACCTAGATTAGTAAATAAAGGAGAAAATGTAGCATTTAATCCTTCTGGTTGACTTACTGTTGTTACAGGAATATCACCAAAATCCAATGCCATAATACTAATTCCTAAAACGCCATTTTTGCCCACTCTTTGAGCTAATCCTGCGCCACTCATATAAATTTCAGAACCAGAAAAATAAATACCGCGAGAAAAGTTCAGTTCTGTTTTATTAATAAAAGACAAACCTGCTACATTTAATCTCAACGACTCTATGCCTGAAATATTGGCTGTATTTAAACTATGAAATCCAGAACTAAGTGCCCAAGGATTCATCAATAATTGTAATGCTCCTGCTTCCCCTTGACGATCTGGGTTACCCGCTTTCGTTTCGATAGAAAAAGCGATAATTAGAGCAAAAAGGATGTATAATGATTTATTCATTCTCTTTTTTTTTTCAGATTAAGTTTTCAGAACAACTTCTTATTTCATTATTTTTTGTTGTTCCTATTACTTAAAATAAGTAAAAATACAAGTGAATAAATACGTTTTTGGCTAATAAAAATTAGCCAAAAACATATTTATCTCTAATTAATTTCTATATGTGTCGAATGTTCTTTGAACACCAAACCACTTGAGCGTACGCTCACCAATTCCAGGTGCATCTACATGAATAAGGTAAATACCACTTGAAATAGGAATACCTCTAGCATTTTTCATATCCCAATCAATAGAAGCATTGATTTGTTCTGTTACTGCACCTTGCTGAGGAATAGTTCTATTAGTGTTCTCTGCACGATCGTATTTTCTAATGAACTTACCATCCAAAGAATAAATAGAAACAGTACAAAGCGGTGGCAAATTCGTAATTTTTACTGTATTTGCTGTGTTTTGTAATTCATAAGCAGAATAAGCATAATAAGGATTTGGAACAATATTAACCAAATCTAATGCACTCTTTGCTGTTTCTGAATTATTCGCATCTGGATTATTACCATCTAATGTAAATTGATACTGAGGATAGCCGTCACTAGGGCCACTACGATCTTCAGAAACACTATACGAATTTTGTACCCTCAACTTAACTGTAAGATCAGCAGGAACAAGCCCATCTTCCATAGACAACATTCGTCCACCAAATGGTAAAACAGGAAATGCAGTCCAAGGTACTTTACTAAATACTTGTACTTTAAATCCAGCAGAAGTACCATCTAATTTAGTTGCAATATCAGCACATTCATCATATTCAGTAGAAGATACATATATATAATGTTGGTTTCCATATATTAATTCAAACGCTCCTGTGAAAGTACCCGAAGCATCTAAATCAACAAATTGCTCATCTGTAGGATTGAAAATCATATCACCACCAGTCAATTGTAACTGACTACCTAATGCGCTCAATGTTGGCTCATCTGGGCGATAAACAGAGTTTTCACCAAAGAAGATATTCAAGCGTTGACCTGTTTCCATGTCAATAGCATATCCAGGGAACCAAGACATACCTGTACCTGTACCATCTGGTTGACCATCTTTTCCGATAGATTGTCCAGCTCGTAAATCCATATTATTCTTACCGCCTTCAGAAGTAAAACCATTTGTAGTTAATTGTCTTCTAGCTGTTTCTACCACAGCACAACGACTCCACAATGCTTTATTACTCGTCATTACGATATCGACATTTCTCAAATTTGATAATGGATTATTATTATGAATGATATTACAGAAAGTAGGTGTTTCCCATCCTGGAGATAAGAGAGCTGGTGCGGTAGCATCTTGACAAAGTGTCAATGTGTAAGGAACAAAAGCTCCATCCAATACAGATTTATAAACCTGTTGTGGATCTCTATCTTGATAAACCTCTGCATCACCTGTTGGTACATAATTCAAAAATCCAGCATTAGGATTAGGGCTAACAGGTAATATCCAGTCAATAGCATTAGGATCAGTATATGTCAATGTTGCTCCAATGAAGCCATTATTTTCCCCTACTGCTAGTAAAGGTCCTGTTCCTGGTTCGTCTACTTGTCCTATAGTAACAGAAATACCTAAAGTAACAGATTCGCCATTAGAATTTTTACCAACTAGTAACTGTTCATTCAATACGCTTAATGGCATTTCAGAGAACCATTTTTCACCACTAGGTGTTTCTAATTCCCAACGTGCATCATCATCAAGAGAAGCATCTGCTAAGTTATTATCAAATATTTTCAATGAATAATCTCCTGGTTGAACACGAAGTGGATCAATTACTTTCACAGTAATTGGCCCTTGCCCCTGCTTATAAGTAATTGATGGAAGTGGATCATCACCAATATTACGAGCCAAAATAGCTGCAACTGTTTCATCATTCAAATCAAGGAAATTCAATCCTGTTCCTTCTCCATCAAAACGAGTAATAACTGCACCATCACCATAGTCAGAATTAAGTGTAATACCACCAAATTCTGGCGTAGGAATACGCGGAATACCTGTTGAAATAATTACATTTCTACGTCCTTCTAAGTAAGCTGATTTTTGACCAGTTCCATCTTGTGCGTTAAAATCTTGATAGTTATTGTAAGCATAAGCAATAGCTACAAAGTAGTATGTTTTATGATTAACTAAATTTCTATCCCCTTCTGCAAATTGATCTTCTGTAATCACTAATGAACTACTTAATCCTTTATCTGCTCCATCTACTTTTAATGTAGGAATATAAACAGGCGTTGGCCCTAAATCACCTGGAAATTGTTCCCAGTTATAGATTTCAGTAACACCATTATTTAAATCCGATTGAAAGATCAAACGAGCTTGATCTGGATCATTTAAATCATTAAAGTTAGGTTCAGCAATTTGGTATACTTTGTATCCTTCGAACACATACATACTATCTTCCTCTCCTGGAGGAGCTTGTAAATCCTTTTCATTATAAGATAAAAACTTATTATTACTAGTAGCAGTATCATTCGTTAATAATAATACTAATTTTTTATCTAACTCAATCATATCAATAGAAGGTGCATCTGGACCATCTGTAATTTTGAAACAGTTATCATACAAAGCCTGTGCTAAATCATCAGAAGCTCTAATTGTATTCAATGCTGGGCAAGGATAAGTTGCTTCATTTGGTGTCCAAACAACCCCCATAATTAATTCATTGATTGCACCTGGTCTCAATTGGAATGGACCTGACGCTTGAACAGTACGCATATCTGCACCTACAATATTTTCAGTACACATTGACCAATCATTAGCTGCATCTGGATCACCAGTAAACACGAAATTAGTTGTTGGTCCTGTTTGATTATAAGCATTTCCTGTTGCATAATAAGGCGAACCATCTCTCCAAGTACCTGAAAGGTAATTATAGAATTGAGGACCAGTAGTTGGATCTCCTGTATCAGGTAAACCAGGGTAACCACCATTCACATAATAAATGAAAGAAGACATCCCTAATTCATTACCATTTTCATCCTTTGGGCCTCTAAAGTAATCCACTGCTAAGATAGGCACTTGATTACCATAAGTAGCAATATTACCACAACCTCCAGCTCCATCAGTAGTACCATCATTATAGATGTACATCAAAGCACGATCCTTATCACAACCAATAAAGTCATCTGTTGGACAACCTAAATCTGCATCTACCCATTGACCAAAGAAAGTACTATCAATCGTTACTGCTGATTTATTAAGTAATTTATATCTGTAGAAAGTCATATCGTTAACGAAATCCCCTGTTTTGTATGCGAATGCCAACGTTTGGACTTCCATACGAATCGGATCAGCCGTTGTACGAGTGTGAATACCACCATTATCATTAAATACATACCAAATCATCTGATCAGCGAAACTTACCTTACCAACTTCACCTGCTCTATCTTCACAACCGATGATTTCGATAATAGGAAAATCTCCCTCACAAGGGTCATATAATCCATTACCATCATTGTCAAAGAAAGGTGCTAAATCCTGAAAAGGTAATTCAAATTGATAAATGTTAGCAAATTCAGTATTTCCTTTTGCAGGCCATCCTCTAATCGCTAGAGAAACCTGAGCACAATCAAAGTCAGACTGTTGAAAGTTATTAATATGCTCTAAAATAGCCTCTCCTGTTACTTCAAATTGTTTATCCCAACGATCACAAATATCTTCGTTTGTACCTCCTGTCTCAGTCAAAGGACCAGGCCAGAAATCATTACGAGTACTAGAACGATAAGTTTGCGCTGCCATTTTTAAGTTAGCTGGATTGCCTAAGTCATCCAATTCAAAACCACCTAACCAAATCGCACCTGCGTAAATAGAAGATACCTCTGCCAAACCAGAACCTGGTGCGACATTTGGGACAATATAACGTGCATCGCTAAAATCCCACCACATATCACCACCACCGAGCAAACGAGCCCTAACGTTGTTGATATTCAAGTCTATCTGAGAAGTGGATTCTGCACAATCCCCTCTATAAGTAGCTTGATTATTATTTCCTCCTTGTATTGGCCCCTCTGGAACAAGTGGCTTGTGTGCGCTTACTGATAAGCCCAGACCAAATGAGAGAAAAAATATTACGAGTAATCTAAGTTTATTCATAATAAAATAATTATATCTTTAATAATATATGGAAAAAGGTTAATGATTTAATATTAATTTTTGCACCTCTTTCCGATTATACTTGATTTTAATAATTGGAACAAATTTGCATCTATTCCAATTATTAAAACATATTAAAATTAAAGTTCAAATACAGCACCTACAAATATTCTTCTTGGCTGCGTATAAAATCCAGGATTTAACATAGCCCATTGATATGAAGTGATGTAATATCCTTGTGCATCTACTGACTGCTGCGAAATGGCATTAGAACCAATAGCTGAATTTAAATATCCTGTATCATCTGGTGATTGAGAATAATCGTAAACACCTAACAAGTTTCTAGTATCAAATAAGTTTTGAACACGGCAGTAAATGTTTACTTTCAAAGATTTAGCATCTTGACCATCTGCGCTTTTACCCATATTGAATACGAAATCTTTGTATATTCTCGCATCAAACCTAGTATTCCAAGGTAATCTTGCTGCATTGTATCCACCTACTACACCATCTGTATCGAATGGTCCAGTAATGATTTGTGATCTAGTATAAGGACGACCAGAAGCCGCTAATCCTAAAATACTCAATCCTGCATTAGATAATACTTGAACATCATTAATTACAGGACCGTTGTAACGCTGTCCTTTTCCATATCGGTAATCAAATCTCAATGTAAAACGATGTCTTTCATCAAAAGACATTGGGAAGATAGAACGTAAGTTACCTCTATTAGCAAAACCTCTCTGAGATCCTACATTTGATCCTGTACCTTCTGCAAATTGTAATGTATAGTTAGCTACTAATTGAACATTACCCATTCTTCTAAGGTCATATTCAAAAGTAATTCCTTTTACTGTACCATAATCTTGGTTACCATAACCGAAGTAAGATAATGGATAAGCAAAAGCATAATACTGACTTTGGATCATATCTCTTAATTCTTTGTAATAAAGAGAGATTTCCAAAGCTGATTTTTCTGTTAATTTCTGTCTGAAACCTACTTCATAATCTACTGTACGTTCTGGTCTTAAACTTGGATTGTTCAAGTTACCATTGTTTTGAACCGTACTATAAAAACGGTAAAAACTAAGTGGAGTAGCTAAAGTATTAGAAGGTGGACGCTGTGTCAAAATATCGTAATGTGCGAAGAAACCAGCATTTTCATTAATTGGGAAAGAGAATGCTAAACGCGGCATTAATACAACTTGTGGCGTTGCATCTTCAAAAGCAGCCTCAAAGTTATAATTAAGATCTCTAGGATCATCTACACTTGCATCTACTAAAGCTGGTTTTGCTTGTGCACCACCAAAAATTAGTGTTGGACTATTTACAGGTTCACCACCTGATGTGTACCATTGCTCTCCGTCTCTATAAGCTGTAATAGCACCAGAACCTGGATTAGCTTCATATACTACAAAGTTATCACCAATATTACTTGGATTAGTTACATTGTATTTAGAACTATAATCTGCTGCACCGTATGTTTCAAATAAAGAATAATCATCACGCAATACTTTCGTATTAGAGTCATATCTATCAATACGAAGACCAACACGGAAAATAATATCTTTATATCTAAATTTATCTTGAATATAAGCTGCTGTATAAATAGGTGTGTTTGGTGCTACTGGACGCGTAAAGTTACCATCATTATCTTTTTGAGTAAAGAAATCATTAAAAGAAGTTGTTCCTCCTAATGGATTCCCCAAATAATCGTAACCAAAATAACCTATTCCACCAAAATTATCAACTAACTCATCCGCAGAGAACATATCCAAAGATAATTGATCTGGAGACAATTCATCAATAAATATATAATCATTTCTACCTACACCTAAAGCTGTACGAACACTTTTGTCAAAGTAAGTTTGTTGATCTTCTCTATCTTCTCCTCCTGTTGCCCATTGTGCATCTTTTGCTAAATATGGGTGTAATGCCACTGAATCTAATCCAGTAATTGTCTGAGTAATTTGATAGCCAACAACAAAGTTAGTATCAACACCATCAAAGTGACTATTCAACAACTGACGACCTGCTTGCCATAATCCAACTGGATTAAGCGCCCAAGAGCGACTTTCCCTTTGCTCGTATAATAAACCGAATTCAATTGAATGACGACCTTTTTCTGAACCACCTGGTAAAAATTCAAATGATCCTGTTACATTAAATTGATATTGGTGATTATCATTCTTACTATAAGTATTATATACTTCATTGATATTGCCATGTAAGCCATAAACATTACCCAATAAACCATTTGTACCATTTAAAACCCTTCCGTTAAAAACGTTAAAGTCTTCCAAAGTACTATATTCCGAAATACCTTCATTGTAAGCACCTAAACCACTATTGATTTCACCAGGTGTAAATCCTGTTACAATTCTACCATAACCAGAATGAGTTCTCTCTATCGTTACAACACCATTAGTATCAATATTAACATCAGCTTGTAAAAGCGGGTTTTCTGTATAATCGAACTTACCAACATAACCGTAGTCAAAGAATCTATCTTCATGTTGAGCCGATTGTCTCTCATTTGTTCTACGTTCATAAGAAAACTGTAAGGTATAACCTAAGTTTCTAATTACAGAAGTTGTATCATTTGGATTACTGATACGATGACGGAAACGTCCATATCCTCTATATTCCAAACTTGTTGATGCGCTTGCATTGTGGTAATTCATTAAAGAGTTCGTCGTACCGCGACCATCTTGATAAATAGCAGATCCACCAAATGACATATCAATGGCTTTGTTGATGCGAATGTCAACTTTACCATTTACGTCAAAACGACGAAGTCCACTATTAGGACGTGCGCTAACTAATTCCACATCATCCTCAGTTAAGAATAATGCTTTTCTCAATCCTTTTGTACCATTATCAGATGGGATAACTGGATTAGCCATCATATCTGCATGTACATCATCTTTCAATTTATAAACCCCAGTAGCTGTTGGTGATCTATCTGCTCTATCCCAATATTGGAAAGCCAAACGATACCCTACAACAGTTTCTTTTTTCTTTGTGTTTGGATTTAATTTTTTCCAAATTGGTCCACTCAAGCCTATATTAGCCAATAAATACCCATAATCATCAAGGTATTTTGAGTTTTCAATTTCTGCGTAAGCTGAAAACTTCTCAGAAGGACCTTTAGTTGTAATTGATGTTACACCACCCGTTACATCACCATAAGCAGCAGAAATACCACCTGTCATGACTTGGATTTGTTCCGCTTCTGTTGTTGGTATATTAGAATTACCTCTTACACGAACACCATCAATATAGACAATATTCGAGTTTTCACGAGATCCTCTAATACTCACCGCACCACCATCATCAGTCGCACTCGCTCCTGCCGTAGCAGCGATAATACCACTAATATTTTTAGATGGTAAGTTCTTGATGTCTTCAGATGTAATAGTACTACTACTTGTAGTATTATCATGATCAATCAAAGGGACAATATACTCAGTGATCACAAGTTCGTCTGTAATAAGACCATCCGTCATTTGGATGTTCAGATTGACTACTTGCCCTCCATAAAGTACAACTTTAGCCTGCCTTTGAGGCGAATACCCTACATAAGTGAATTCTACATCATAAGTACCAGGACTGACACTAGCTAAGGAATAATTCCCATTAATATCAGTATTAGTACCCGTAATCTCGGTTTCGGAACCGGGCTTATACAAAACGACATTGACCCCAATGAGGTCCTCTTTTGTAGAAGCATCGGTTACTTTACCTTCTAGTGTACTCGTCTGAGCCGTTACAGCTGCCGAACCGAGTATAAACACAAAAAATAGTAAAAAGTAACGTGCCATAAGCTATCTAATTTATGTTAAATTTTTAGTAGAAAATCTTAATCTCTACCATGCACAATGTTAATAATTATTAAAATCTTTTCAAAATTTAAATTATGTTCTTGTCCTTTGTTTAACAAAGGAATTTTCAGGTATATATTATTAAAAATTTTTAACAATCTCTTCTTTTTTTTGTCAATTTTGAATTTTTAAGCTTTTTCCTCCCCTTTATATTAAACAGATGATAATATTTTATCTAATACAATTTGAGCCAATCGGGCTTTAGAATCTACTGTCCAACCTGCTACATGAGGGGTCAAAATTACATTTTCAAATTCATATAATTCGTTATACATTCTATCTTCATTATCAGTAAGATAATTAGGCTTTTCATTTTCAAAAACATCTAAACAAGCTCCTTCTATTTTACCTGACTTTAAGCCCTCTATTAAGGCGCTTGTATCCACTACTTTCCCTCTCGAAGTATTGATAAGTATGATGTTCTTTTTAAATTTTGAAATAAAGTTTTTATTAAACATCAATTGGGTTTCATCCGTCAAAGGCAAATGCAAACTTAGTATATCAGTTTTTTCAAAAATATCCACTAATTGCGCCTCTTTGACATAATTACTACCTTCCGCGAAATATCTTTCATATTTATCATCAG
>CAKZLL010000217.1 GCA_937125475.1 uncultured Saprospiraceae bacterium
AATTTAATTTATGATCTACAGTTTCTTTGTCAATATCTGCAAGCATATCTTCAGATATTTTTTTCATACGTGCTTCCGTGTAACGCATTGCTGCAGGACTATCACCATCAATAGAACCAAAGTTTCCTTGCCCGTCAACCAACATGTAGCGCAAACTCCATTCTTGAGCCATACGTACCATAGCATCGTAAACCGACGTGTCACCATGTGGATGATACTTACCCAAAACTTCACCTACTATTCTAGCTGATTTTTTATGTGCCGAATTTGCTCTAATACCAAGTTCATGCATGCCATAAAGCACACGCCGGTGTACTGGTTTTAAGCCATCTCTTACATCGGGTAAAGCACGTGACACAATGACCGACATTGAATAATCAATGTAGGCAGACTTCATTTCCTCCTCAATATTGATAGGAATTATCCTTTCTCCAGTTGACATGTATTACTATTTTTTTGAAAAAGAAGTGTATCAAAACCTTTAATATAATGTATCTCTTTAATTTTAAAAAAATAACAAATTATTAGCTTTTATCACTTATCTACAACTTGACAAAGATACAAAAAAATAGGGAAAAAAAAGAGGGTTTTTAGGAGTTTATTGAGTGAGGATTTTAGGAGATTTTAAAACAAAAAAGGGCATTCTCTAACTAGAGAGAACTGCCCTTATTTTAGTGAATATAGGAGAAATGGAAAATTGTATAGTTTGGTTGCATTTCAACCATTGTGGTCTGTTCTATCTGACTATAATATCTCCAGTTTCTCGCTTCACATCTTTGTGTTAAATACAAAAAGAGCTTATACTGAATCATACACTTTATATAACTATTTGAGGACAAATCATTTAATTGATCCTTTTTAATAGTTGTTATTGTGTGGTGGTATAAGCTCTTTAGTATTTTGATTTTTTATAATATGTACAAATAGATTGCCAACTTTTAAAAAAGGCTGTTTTTTTTAAAAATACCTTTTAATCCTAATGGTTTTTATAAAAAAAGATAATTTTTATTTAATGTTAAAAGGTTCTTTTATTGAAAAATAAGCCCTTTTTTCAATAAAAAAAGATTTAATCACTTTGTTGTTTTATTTTATAATTGTTACTTATCCCTGTCACATCCGTCTCAGAACCAAATAATAAATCGTAATAAACCAAAAGCATTTATAGTAGAATTTAATCATTCAAAAATGTACTATCATGTTCAAAAACACTTATCACACATTAGTTTTTATTAGTTTTTTGTTAATAAGTTTGAATTCAACCGCTCAAGTAGACAAGGGCGTTTCAACACGTTTATTAATTCCTGATTATCAAGGGATTATTACCAATGATTATGGTGCAGCATTTGACGATAATAATGATAACTTTGCGTTTGAAGCGGTTGAAGTTGGTTATTATCATGGATTGACTGACGCGATTACCTTGGGAATTCCTGTAAGAATAGGAAATATTAAATTTCCAAATTCAGATGCTGATGCGACTGATTATACCAAGCAGTATTTTTTAAATGTAGGCGTACAAGGAATTTATAAATTAAATAATGGGAGCATCTTAAAGAAAGATGCTATCTTCTCTCCTTATTTTCTTGCTGGTTTGGGCGCGACTTATTTAACAAAAGAAACCGCATGGACTTATGATATTCCTGTTGGAGCTGGTTTGAATTTGAGGTTGAATAATGTCGTTAATTTACAAGCACAAACTGAATTTCACCTTTCTAAAGCGAATCATTTAATGCATTCTCTTGGGTTTTATTTCAAAATTAATGCTGATGCACCAAAAGCTAAGCCTGTAATTGATGCAGTTGTACCTGTACTTAAAGAAGAGAATCCGACAGAGCCTCGACCTGAACCAGGAAACCCAGAGCCTTTGGATAGAGATGGCGACGGAATAAGTGACGGCGAAGACAAATGTCCTCGAGTTAGAGGTTTGGCTAAGTTTGGCGGTTGTCCAGATACGGATAGTGATGGTATTCAAGATGCTGATGATAAATGCCCTGAAACTGCTGGTCTTGCAGCATTTAGTGGTTGTCCAGATACGGATGGCGATGGCGTTAGAGATCAAATGGATAAATGTCCGAATGTAAAAGGATTGGCATCGAATAATGGCTGCCCTAATTTAGATACAGATGGTGATGGAGTAAATGATGCGGATGATAAATGTCCGAATGTGGCAGGATTAGCATCAAATAATGGTTGTCCTAATCCAGATAGAGATGGTGATGGTGTGCCAGATTCAGCGGATAAATGCCCAAGTGTCAAAGGTCTTACGGCGTTTGGTGGTTGTCCAGATACGGATAATGATGGCGTTCAAGATGCTAATGATAAATGCCCAACAACTTTTGGAGTAGTATCAAATAATGGTTGTCCAGAGGTGAAAGCTGAAACGAAAAAGATTTTAGAATTTGCTAAAAGAGGTATTAAATTTAAAACAGGACAAAATACATTGACAGCAAGTTCTTACAAAATCTTAGATGATGTTGCAGGAATTATGACACAAAACCCTAGCTATAACATGAGCATCAGTGGTTATACGGATAGTCAAGGAAAAGATGCAAGTAACTTGAGGTTATCTAAAAACAGAGCAAAAGCTTGTTATGATTATTTGGTAAGTAAAGGTATTGTTGGTTCAAGAATGACGCATCAAGGTTACGGTGAAGCTAGTCCAGTTGCGGATAATGGAAGTAAAGCAGGTCGTGCATTAAATAGGAGAGTAGAATTTGATATTTTCTTTTCTGGTAAGTAACAATTATGATCTGAATTTAATTTTAAAGAGGTTAGGCAATTTTATTATTGCCTAACCTCTTTTGATTCTACTTGTTTAAAATAGAAATTGACAAGAAATATTCTTAAAATTCAAAATCACCATCATCGCCTCCATTTCCATCTCCGTCATTCCAATCAGAAGGCTCAAGAACCGTTGAGGTATTAAATTTGGTTTGAATCGTATTTTGAATATCTTCAAATTCGACTTTAAGTTTGCCTTCTAGGACTGCTAATGCGTCTTTCTTATCTGTATAATCAAATTGCAAACCGTCTTTTCCTGTTTTATACAAATTCCCATTCATCCCAACATAAATATTAAACCAGCCATTTCGCCTAGCTTTTTTGGGCGAACGACGAGGATTGAAACGCTTAAATTTATTAGCAATGATTTGACCTGCATTAACTTTGAATTTAAAATCAACATCATTATTGAAATTATATTGACCTGCCAAAGTCAAATTTAAGGCATTACTTTGCAAAAACATCGTCGGAATTGTCAAAACATTATTTTGAATGCGGAGTTGATTGCGCATATCCGTAAATTTAATATCTTCTAAATCTTCAATTTTAATAAATTGAGAGAAACTTTTAAGCATTTCGAAATCTCTTAGCTCACCTTCTCGAAATGTCAAATCCATTAAAGCATATAATTTATCATAAAGGAAAGTTTGTTTTTTATCCCAAAACGCATTGATAATGATTTTTGTATCTAATCGACCTTTGATATTTTTATCCGTCAATACTTTTTGCCCAAAGTTTTCTGTTTCCACAAAAAATCGCTCCCCATCAATATCATCACATTCAATAAACGCTTCTAATCTTGGCGCACCGACTAAACGCAAATTACTAGTAATACGAATTTTTCCATCCATTACATCAACGCCTACATTTTTGAAAATAACTTCTTTATCAGCATATTCAACCGTTCCTTCAAAGTTCTTTCCTTTTACTTTCCTAAAACGAAACTGCTTGACCGTTGCTTTAAAACGACCTTGCACCGCACTAGTGTAATCCATCTCACCATTTCCTTGAACTTCTTCATCTTTTGGATTTTTAGGATCAGGCATCTTTGGATTTTCTGGTAATGTTTCAGATTCAGTCAATCCTAATTCTAGCAATTTATCAAAATTGATATTGTTCGATTCTAATTCTCCATTAAAAGTTAATTTGGCATTAATATTATTCATAGAATCTGCCAAAACAACAGGCAAAACGTTATATAAATTCATATTTAATAAAAAATCGCTATCTGCCCCAAATAGTTTTAAGGAACGAACTGTCAATAATTCATTTGTAAATGACATATAACCATCCTGCATTTTGAAGGGCTCATCCTTATATTTTATCATGAAATTTTTGGTGCTAATTGTTCCAGAAGCATCAACATTCGGCAATCTACTAGGCGTGATCATGTCTTTGTATCGACCATTGAATACTAAATCTTGAACCTCAATCAAGCCACTTCCATCCTTAATATATGGACTATTATACAGTTTGTAAACCAATCCTAGATTGACATCTCCATTAAATCGAAAATCAATCAATGGATTATTAACATCTTCTACTTTTAGGTCAATATTTAAAATTTTCTTATCCAATGTTGCGACAAAACCAGGCATATTAAAAACGGCAGAATCTTGATCTTGTTTGCTGACAAAAGAAGCTGCGAAACTTACATCTTTCAGCGATTCTCCCAATCGAGGACTAGTGATTTGTCCTTTTTTTAACCCAAATTCAGCGGTAACACCTGGGAATTTCGATTTGCCATATTGTCCATTGACATCTACATTAAAATAAAAATTACCTTTACTATTAAAATCTCGAATTCCGTTTTTATATCTATCTGGTAATAAGGCAATTACAGAGGTGATTGTACAATCATCACCTCTTAAAGCAATATCAATATTATTAAAATCGCCTTCCTTTTCGACTAGACCTGTCGCTTTAAATGTATTGGCGGCTAAGTCTAATTGTGCATCTTTAAGTTTATAAATACCGTTTTCAAAATCAGCATCTACATCAAAATCCCAAGCCACAATCGCATTAGGTAAAAAGGAATCGCCATTGATGATAATATAATTAGATAAAACCTCCGCAGAAGTTTTTAAAACAGTTTTTTGGTTAGAAAAATTACCAGATAATGATAGATACTCTAGATTAATATCAGCGGATTGTTTCTGTAATAAATCATCATATTTTAAAACAATATTCTGGAAAACTGTTTTTTTCAAGTCGATTGAAATATTGGTTTCACTATCGCTGTCTGTTGTTTTTTTGGTTGGTTTGAAAATATCATAATTTGCATTGCCTCTCTGATCTTTCTTGATTTTTAATAAACCATCATTAATAACCAAAGATTTAACTTTAAAAGTTTTGCCAAAAATGCTCAACACATTGAATTTAAAGGATAATTCTTGTGCGCGTAATAGTGTTGCACTATACTCATCAGGTACTCGAATTTCTTTAAAGTTGATCGAAGCATTAGGGAAACCCTTAATTAAATTGAGGTTCATTTCTTTGACTTCGATTGGTGATTTTAGGCTTTTATTGACTTCTTGAAGAATTTTTTTGCCAATGCTATCTTCATAAATAGCGGTAAGCGCAACGAGTAAAGCAAGGATCGCAAGGATAATTCCAAGTGTCCAAAACATTATTTTTCTAATGCGGTTCATTTTCTTCCAAAATGCTTCTCGCTTTGGATTTCTATCTTTTCCCTTTTTTTTATAATTTGGAATTCTGTCTCTCCCTTGTTTAGATTTAGGTACTTTTTTTGCCATTTTCTTAATTTGTAGAATGCAATAATCACACTTAATTAACTAAATATAATTATTTAATGAGCTAGCAAAATACAAAAAATCCATTAAATGATGAATTGGAAATGATTTGATGCTATTTTTTTAAAATCACCTTGATGTTTATTAATTAGGGACAAGGAAATAAGTAAGCTATTCAAGATGGAGAGATTTTTTGCACGCTCTTTTAACAAAAAACACCTTCCAAACTTCTAGCTTGAAAGGTGTTTCATATAATATATTTGAAATAAGCAATAATTAAAAGAAAAGTCGAAATGATGCAAACAATTAATGATTTGCTCAATTATCAATTATTTATTGCTCTTGTTCTCTTCTGTTCATTTCATCTCTAATCTTAGCTGCTTGCTCATAATCTTCTTCTTCCAAGACTTTTTCAAGTAGCTCTTCAAGATCTGTGACTTGCATGTTTTTGATAGAAGGTGCTTCTTTTCTGGCACGAGAAGGACGTTTTTTCTGTGTTCCTTCTTCTTCCTCCTCTTCTCCTTCTCTGATCATACCTGCGGTTTCTAGAATAAACTCATAGGTATAAATTGGGCAATTAAAACGCACTGCCATTGCAATCGCATCAGACGTACGGGAATCAATTTCGATTAAATCACCTTGTTTCTAACAAACTAATTTGGCATGAAAAATACCATCAACCAAATCATTAATAATGACCTCTTTCAAGTCAATATCATATTCGACCAATATATTTTTCATCAAATCATGTGTTAAAGGTCGGCTCGGTATCATTCGTTCCATCGCTACAGCTATCGCTTGCGCTTCAAATCCTCCGATCACTATGGGTAATCTTCTATTGCCTTCTTGCTCGCCTAAGACGACCACATAATTATGAGATTGGACCAAACTATGAGACAAAATTACTATATCTAATTCAACTTTCTTCATTCGATAAACGTTACAGCCTTTTATATTTAGGAACGATCATTCAACTTATATCCATTATGAATAATAAAATTAAAGGAATTTACTAACTCGTCTAATTTAATAAAAAAACTAGAAAATTTAGAAAAATTCTTATTGTTCAACACGAAAAGTCGAACTTAGTTTTCATTTTATAATGAATAGATAAAAAATTAATATGTTCAATATTTATTGAGTTCGCTCAATAAGAGTGCAAAAATAAACATTATCTGCACAAAAAGAAAAGCCCGAACTTTAAATCGTTCGAGCTTTCCTTTTTTATAGCAAAAAAACGTAAAATATTTACTCTTCAATAATCGCATCGTCAATTAATGGATCTCCATCACCGTCCAAATCTTCAAAACCAAATATTTTAGTTGGCTCATTTGATTTTCTTTTTTGAATTTCCGACTTAGTGATCTTAATATCATCTTCTATTGGAAAACGATCTTCTACTTTTTTCTCTAGTCGATCAGCGAATTTTTTAGCTTTATCAAAAAACGAATCAAAACCACCGAGCATATTATCTTCTAATTTATGCTTAGGATTTTTTAATTCAGCTTCTGCTGCTTCATCCTTTTTGCGCATTTTTTCCTCTAGATCGTAAGCGGCACTTTTACCTTTTTCAAATAAACCCTTTGCAGAATCTACGGCTTTTTTTCCTGCATCAAAAAAGTAATCCATTGCACTATTGGCAGCTTCATCGGCTTTTTTATTAAAAGTTTCCGCTTTTTTATCAGCATCTTTGAATTTCGCACTGAACTCTTTAGTGAATTTATTTTTCTTTTCTTTCAATCCGTCGATAAAATCATCATCGATATTGAATTGTTCTTTTAACTTATTAAAAGTATCATCTATGCTAGATGTTGGTTTTTTTGTTTCTACAGGAGGAGTGTCCTCGAATGAAGGAATATCATCAAATGAAGATTCTTTGAACATTCTTGCAGCTTCATCTGCTTTTTTCCTTGCTGCTTCTTTTTTTCTTTTGGCTGCTTTTTCTTCGTCGCTCAAAAATAAATCTTCAAAATTATCAATCGCCATATCTATAAGTTATTATTTTTTAATTGTGTTGTGCTACTTTATAGTTTCACCATCCTAAAATAAGGGTTTGTATTGAGCTTTTCAAGTATTATTAAAAATAAATACATAACCCATTAATTTTCATTCCTTATAGTCGAAAAATACAGTTTTTAGTTTTAAAAGAAGTAATTTTTCGTCAAATAGCTATATCTATCTGACGAAAAATTAAGGAAGTATAAAACTAAAAAACCATTAGACTTTATTCTAAAATGGTTTTGTAATGAATGGAAATTTAGATTTTAAAGCTAATCAAGGCAGTAAAAGCGGAGTTTAGCCGTGCTAAATGAGCATTTTGCCAACGAAGAGTAGTTTTAAAAGATAATTTAGCTTCATACAAAATTATTTAGAATAAAGTCTATTATAGCACTAATAACTTTTGTGTAAATGCTTGCCCCGTTTCCTGATTGATTATTCTTAATATATACCAGCCATTAGTTAAATCGCCTAGGTTGAGCTGTTCTGAAAGTTCGTCAGATTGCATTAACATACCCACACTATTATAAATTTGATATTGATAATCAGCATAAAAACCTTGATCAATTTTGATATTTAATCTATCTCTTACAGGGTTAGGATAAACTTTAATATTGGTTAATGCAGTCGTTTTATCTTTAACACCCGATGAAAAATAATCTCCTTTTCCAAATATAGGTCTGATCATGATCGAACCAACAGGCGGTTTTACGGTAACGGTATCTAGCTTTTGCCAACCCGCGCCCACATCTTGATACAAATTATCAAATCCGTTCGGACTATTTCTATCATAACCGATTAGAAAAGATTTTGCTATACTTTGAGGCGTTGTCGCTTGTTGCCAACCAACATAAAACGTCGTGCCAGCAGGAATAAATAAAGCGTTCGTATCCAATGAATAAGTTGTCCAACTCTGAATGGAATCAATATAAACGGCTTTTACAAACTCTCTTTTATAATCTGGTGTATCATCTAAATCGTCGACCCAAACTTTTAAATTAACGCGCTGATTAGTAACTGTTCCAGACAAACGAGGCAAATTAAGGCGAATAGCTTTTAATGTATCATCTACATTTGTATGAAATCGAAGGGCAAATTGATCGCCAATTCTACCTGCTGCAACGGCTGTTTCAGCTGTTCCATCATCATAAGCAAAATAATCATCGAAAATAAATGAACGACTAGCAGTATCATTTCTAATCACAGAAGCGACTGTGTTTTGTTGATTTGACGGAGACATAAATACCTCTAAATCAAAGACAATACTATCCGAACCATAATAGGGCGTGAAGCTATTTTTTAGCGTAGTATATTCGGCTGTTGCCAAAACGCTATCAATCACATTCAAGCCAATTGCCATATTTCCATTAATCGGATTAGCCGCAAAATTGAGGATATTAGTTGCAAAAGCTGGATTGCCTGTTCCATCAAATAAACTAAATTTG
Source organism: uncultured Saprospiraceae bacterium (assembly GCA_937125475.1). GTDB lineage: Bacteria > Bacteroidota > Bacteroidia > Chitinophagales > Saprospiraceae > CAKZLL01. The sequence goes on from CAKZLL010000217.1 coordinate 8,978, forward strand.
GCTGGACCTACGAATTGACTAGTATTAAAATGGTTATTAATTTGAAGTTGATTTTGTGTAGCTAATTCATCTGCTTCAAAACCCTCAAAATGTTTCCATGGCAAAGCAGAATATGTTTTGAAAATTGTGACTGGCGGAACAGTGAACGCAACATCATTTAAAGTCATTGTTGGATTCGGGCCTTCTGTTACTCGTACATAATCTATATGCCACAAATCACGTGATCCCGTAAGTGTTCCCATATTTCTAAACCTAAATTGAAAACCTTTATACAAATAATCACTATCAGCAATAGGAATACTTACAAAATTGAATGAAGGAACAATCACGCTTGCAGTTGTATCTGCATAAGACCAAACCGTAACCCATTGATCATTAGCCGTTTTGAATTGAATGGAAAGCGAGTCACTACTGCCAGGCTTATCGCCATAGCCTCTAGGTTCGTAATAAAAACTCAATCGCACATTACTACTCGAAGTTCTACCTGACAAATCGAGCGGCATTACGGTTAAAGTATCAGCACTTCCAAAACCAGAATTGGCATAAGGCGCACCATAACGATCAAGCCCGTCAAAAGTAGCAACACCCAAACTTGGCGGATCTATCGCAACCGTATTATTAATATAAACCGATTTGTCGATCCATAAATCACAATCTGGATAAGGATCTGCACCTGCGTAAGAAAAATCATCTAAAAACGGTAAGTCAAGGGTATCAATAATACCACCTCCTTTTTTTACTTTTAGAAAACGCTGTGATTCTTTTTTTAAAACAGTGTTTTCATTCAGTGGAACTATTTCAAGTTGAGCAGTTGATACGACTACGCTTCCTAAAAAAAGGATAAGAATTGAGATATATCTCATAGATTAAGTGTTTTCTTTTTTTTGATTGTTGTGGACAATCACAACATGACAACAATAATACTAACGTTCAAAATACCTAGATGTCATGCTATTTTTAAAAAAAATATAATAAACTAGGTAATGGGAATTAAAATAATCATAAAAATTAAAATAAAATGACCATCATTACTTAATTAGATTAATGGAAAATTGGGGGTTTTTATTTTAATTCGTCAGATTGTTATTTTGGTGGTCCGATGACTTTGAGTGTATCTGGTCGTTGTGTTGGCGGATTAAGATCGGTATCGATTTTACAACCTTCGGGCAATTCTTGACTTAACCATAAATTCACTTCTGCACCTTTTAACGCGATTTTCCCTTCGATGAATTGTGGATTTTGTCGATAAACATAAGCATTAACCGTGTCCATTACGCCGCCGCCTACAAAAATACTTCCGAGTTGTAGCTCCGAACCTTCTAATAAAAAGCGTGCAATATCGAAAGTTTGACACTTACAATTTGGCAAAGGCACTTCCGAACCCATACCTTGAGCAACGACTAATAATAGGCTAGAGCCTTCAGGCAATCGAGGCGCTGTTCCGTTAGTTCCATAATCATTTACCTTAATTGTATCATTTTTGTTAACGACATAAACTTCCAAAACCGTGTTTTCTGCTTTGTCAGGAATTCGTTTCCAAATAGATCCGTTTAATTTTTTTCCGTTCAAGTCTGTTAATGCTCGACTAACGTCTTTGCCCCAAATTTTAGGTAAGGCGACTTCTTTATCATTATATTGCTGAACGGTTAGATAAACTTTTCTTCCATTTTTAATACTAGATTCAGCCGCAGGATTTTGACTTAAAATTTGAAATGGTTCAAAAAATAATCCTGTTATTGTATCCGTTTCTTTGACGGAATCGACATGGAAAGTCAAATAGTTATATTTAGACATTGCTTCTTTCAAAGACATACCTTCTATTTTAGGCATTGGTCTTGATTTGCCGTGTCTTGAAAATTCTTGTATAAATAAAAAACTAAGCAAGATAGTGCCTGCTATGATAAAAATAATGCCTATAATATTTCGTAAAAATATTTTACTGGTTAGGAAATAAAATGTTCCTTTGATTATTTTCCAGATGAAAAGACCTAATTTTTTTAATTGTCCCATGTAGCACAGCTTAAAGTTTTTAATGATTTAGGAATGAATAATAGCTAATATCAGAACCTATTTGTCCTTTTTTTATTTCCTTTGCCATTCATTTTCACTTAAAGGCTCAAAAGTACTAAAAGAAAAATAAGATTAGGCTTACTTTGTTAATGCAAAAGTAAATTTTTCTTGTTCGGCTTATTTTTTTGATCAAAAAAGGGGTTTAATCCTGCATCATTTATAATTCATCTAATTTGTTTTTGTTGTTTTAATAAAATTGTATTCTTTTGTCTTACGCTGTTTAATGATTTTTAAATTATTAGGTTCATTGACAATTTTTGCCAGAATGAATATTTTTTAAATCCAGCGGTGACTTGTCCCATTGTTTTTCAAAGAGTTAGAACAATGTGGTAAGCCCACATTGGAATAAAGGGCAAAAATTGTCAATGAACCATTTATTATTACAACTTAAAAAATAAAACAAGGCAAATAAAAATATGGCAACAACCAAAAAAGAATATATAGTAGAACGCATTTACGATTTTTTTTCTAAACGTATTGTTTATCATTCGGTGCTTTGGGCGCTACATATTATTATTTTCACTTCGATTCAAAGTGCAGGAAGTAACAATCCTGGATTTTGGTTGAGTAATGAATTAATTCGCGCTATTTTTTATGCGATTGGTGTTTATTTTAATATTTTATATTTAATACCGAATTATTTATCACAAAAAAAATTCGGGACTTATTTTGCCCTTCTTTTTATCAGTGTTTTTATTATCACGCCTTTACAGATTTTCTTTTTGGTACTCAAATCGGAATCTTTTCCAGAATATCAAAAATATATTTTAGATAATCAATTGATTATTTATCTCGGAACTTTTATTTTTATAGGCGCGACGACTATTATGAAAATCGTGTCAGATTGGGTACGTCATCAAAGAGAGCGGAAAGAGCTTGAAACACAAACAATGCAATCGGAACTGCGATTTTTGAAATCACAAATTAATCCACATTTTTTATTCAATACTTTAAATAATCTTTATGCGCTGACGCTTAAAAAATCAGATAAAGCACCTGAAATCGTGATTAAGCTTTCAGAAATGATGCGCTATATGTTATATGAATGCAATGAAAAACGCGTACCATTATATAAAGAAATTAATTATTTGAAGAATTATATGGATTTGGAGCGTTTGCGTCAAGCAAAAAATGTGGATATTGCTTTTGAAGTAGCTGGACCTGTCAGTAATCAACAAATCGCGCCTTTACTCTTTATTCCTTTTATTGAAAATAGTTTTAAACATGGTTTGAGTAATCATTTGGATCAAGGTTTTGTTAATATTAGTCTGAGTGTAGAGCCAGAACGCATTCATTTATATATTGAAAATAGCAAACCGAGCCTGCCGAATCAATTCCATAAACGAAGTGGCGGAATCGGCTTGGTAAACGTTAGAAGACGACTAGATTTATTGTATCCTGAGCGGTATGAATTAGACATAGAAGACTCTCCGACAATTTATGGCGTGAATTTGGAGATAGAATTGTAAATAGCTATTAAAATGAAAATTGATAGTTGTTTTTTTAATTCGATCTTACTAAAACTACTATTCTATGAATTACTTATTATTTACAATTGCGCTTTGTTCTTCTTTTACTACTCAAAATATTACAGATGCGTCTGATAAAAAAGCTCGAAAGAAAATAAATCAAACAATTGAAGACTATTTCGACCTTTGCCAAAAAGGAAAATATACAAAAGCGGTAGATTATTATTATCCCGATTTTGTGAAAGCACAAGGAAGTCAAGAAAATTTTAAAAAAACGATGCAAGAAACGCAAAAACGCTCGATGGAAATGATTAATCGATGCGAAATGGTGGTTTCTTATAATTTTAATAGAGAACAAATTTATGATTTTCAAACCGTTAATAAAGAGCAATTAACCATAGTTCGCGCTTATTCTAAATACGAAAGCTCGAAAAGAACCTGTGTGATTGCTTATAGTTTGGTTTTGATTTCGAGTGATAAAGGGAAAACATGGAAAATCATTGATACAATTGATGATGATGCGGATGCACTTTTGACGACTTTACACTTTTTAAAGCAAAAAGGTTTTACTTTAGAGGCATTTTCATCGAAAGCTAATTGCACTTAATCCATTTTTATTGGATATATTAATTATTTGTTACATTTTTGAAGGGAAGTAGTTCAAATGTTTTGAAATACCTAATTTTACCTAAACAATTAAAGAATTCAACTTAAAACCTAAATACAACAATAACTGACTGTATGAGAGTAATGATCGTCGATGATGAGCCTTTGGCATTGGACATTTTAGAAACTTTTATTGATAAAATACCTAGTATTGAGCTGGTAAGACGTTGTAAAAACGCAATTGAGGCTTTTGATGCCCTCAAAACTGAAAAGATCGACTTGATGTTTTTGGATATTCAAATGCCACAATTGACAGGTATTGATTTTCTAAAAAGCTTAAAAAATCCGCCTTTGGTGATTTTTACTACGGCTTATCCTAATTACGCGATTGAAGGATACGAATTGAATGTGATTGATTATCTTTTGAAACCAATTTCTTTGGAAAGGTTTATGAAAGCGGTCAATAAAGCACAGAATCAATTAGAATTGCAGAAAGGGGAAGTAAGTACGGTGAGTGGAAATGAGGCAGATGGTTCTGATTTTATTTTTGTAAAATCAGATAAAAAATTGATCAAAATCAAATACGATGAGATTAATTACATCGAAGGATTGAAAGATTATGTCATTATTCGAACAACAACAGGGCGAGTAATCACGCTTCAAACTATGAAAAGCCTTGAAGCTAAATTGCCTTACAATCTTTTCAAACGTATTCATCGTTCGTATATCGTAGCGTTGGATAAAATTGATGCAATCGTCGGTAATATGGTCGAAATTAATAAAAAGCATTTACCTATCGGGAAAAATTATCGCGATACGCTACTTGCAATTATTAATAAAAATAGATTGTAATTTAGTTGATAATGGAAAGTTGAGAGTTGATAATGACCGAGTTAGCGTGTTTTTATTGATAATTAATTGTTCTTTGAAATCTAAAATAAAAAGTGGA
>CAKZLL010000218.1 GCA_937125475.1 uncultured Saprospiraceae bacterium
ATTTAAAAATTAGAAATGGAAATGATGAAAAGTATGAATTTTTAGGTCAAGTTGGTTTCAATGGCTTTGAATTAGGAGCAGAAGGACCAATCGTTAAATCTAAAGGGTCGTCTTTTTTAGCTAATTATAGATATTCTACATTAGGTGTTTTTGATGCGTTAGGTATTAGTTTTGGTTTTGTTGGCATTCCACAATACCAAGATTTATCATTCAAAGTAAATGCCCCAAATTCGCCTATTGGTAATATTAGCTTTTTTGGAATTGGCGGTATTAGCAAAATTAATATGCTCGAAAAAGACCGCGAAGAAGGAGAATTTACGATTAATGGAACAGGCGAAGATTTGTTAAATGCGACGGATATGGGCGTTGTGGGTTTGACACATCGTTATTTAATCAATGATCATTCTTTTACTAATTTTACGATTAGCACCACGGCTTTGCGTTCTCGCACTACGATTGAGGCAGTTGACAGCCTTTTTCAAAAACAACATGTGAATTATAATGCAAACTTTTTACAACAAAGAACTGCCGCAAAATTAATCTATCAATCTAAAGTTAGTCCTAGATTTACGTTCAAAACTGGCGTAGCAGCCAATTATATTTTTACGAATATGGTCGATAGTTTTAGAAGAGATGACGAGACCTATCAGACGCTGAGAGATACCGATGGTAGTGCTATTTTAAGTCAATTGTTTGGGCAATTCAAATATAAATTATCACCAAAATGGACAACGGTCGGCGGTTTGTATAGTCAGCATTTAGCCTTAAATAATAGTATTTCGGTAGAGCCTAGATTAGCATTTCAATACCAAATTAATAATGCACAACGCTTGAATATGGCTTATGGTCGTCATGCTCAAATTCAGCCGTTTGCAATTTATTTTAGCCAAACTCGCTTGCCTGATGGTTCTTATGCTGAGAATAATAAAGACCTCGATTTCACATATAGCGATCAATTCGTATTAGGTTATGATTGGTCGGTAAGCAAAAATTGGCGCATCAAATCTGAATTATATTATCAACGATTATCAAATGTTCCTGTATTGAAAGATGAGAGCAGCTTCTCATTATTAAATTTTGGTGCTGATTTTGGCAATCCTTCAATTGATAGTTTGGTCAATGAAGGCATTGGACAAAATTATGGATTAGAGTTTACTTTAGAGAAATTTTATAGTAATAATAGTTATTTACTTTTGACTACTTCTATCTTTGAATCTAAATATAGAGGCAGTGACGATAAATGGTACAATACGGCTTTCAATAGTAATTATGTCCTTAATGTATTATATGGATATTCTTTAAAAATTGGCAAAAATAACTTCTTATCTTTTGATATAAAAGCGGCTTTAGCAGGCGGAAGGCGCTATACACCTGTTAATGAAGCAGCATCTCAAGCGGCTGGAGAATTGGTTTATTTAGAAGATCAAGCCTTTGAAAACCAATTCAAAGCTTATTTTAGACCAGATATTCAAATTTCTTTTAGAAATAACAACAAAGGATATTCTCAAATGTGGGCAGTGTCTATTGAGAATTTTATTAATAGAGAAAATGTCTTTCAACAAGTCTATGATCCTGCAACTAATCAATTAAATACAGAATATCAATTAGGGCTTTTTCCTGTATTTTTGTATAAAATTGAATTTTAAAAGCAATAATTTTGCTTACACGAAATGGAAAGTATAGAAGCGCGAAAACCTCTCATATTTGCGTTTCTATACTTTCCATTATTTAGCTTTTTAAACAATCCTACTCCTCTCCTACTATCAAAATAATGAAACATGAAATCACTAAGCATTCTATTATCATTCTGCCTATTTTCTTATCATTTATCCGCTCAAGGCGGAAATAAGCGCTTTTCTTTTGCTAAAATGTATGTCGGTGCAGATTTCAATTATATCTCCAATTATGGCGAAAGCCAATTTTTAAATAGTAATAACGAACTTGAAACATTCACGCGAAACGCTTATGTTAATCCGTCTATTAATATTGGTGCAACACACTTTTGGGGCTTTGCCGATTTCTATGTTTCGATTCCAACCACTAATATTCAAACTAAAGCGAACACCGTAAAAACCAATACAAATTTTGGCGTATTTACAGGATTACGCATTTATCCATTACAATTAACGGATTACAAATTGCGCCCTTTTGTAGGTTATAAATTTTCTCCTTTTCGATATGCACAAGCCAATATTGATGAAATATCAAATAAAAAAACAGGTATTAAATCCGTTTTAGATGCTGGTTTTGGCTATCGTTTGCCGAATGCTTATTTTTATTTGGGTTACAATTATATTGTGAATAATGACCTTTCGACTTATATTTCACGAACTGATCAGATCAATACGACTGTTCCTAAGCATTTTTTTAATTTAGGCGTGAATTTTCTATTTGAAACTACAAAAATGAGTGATAATTCCATCAATCGCTATTTGGATGAAGTACTTTCTACTTCTAATCAAGATGGTTTATTTTTTGGGATTGGACCTTCTGCCGCATTTCAAATCGGCTCATCTAGTTATTTAGAGGAATATTATCCGTTTTTAGATGATAAGACAATGGCTAATACTTTTGTCGATTTATCAATTGGTTATCATTTTACGAAAACAGATATTGTGACTTCTTTGGCTTTTCGTCCGATCACTCAAAAACGAGAAGCATTTAATTTTTCTCAAAAAATTAATCGAAATAGTTTTACTTTAGAAGCTTATAAAGTTTTGGGAGATTATCATGGCTTTTCGCCTTATGTTGGCGGCGGAGTGAGTTATGAACGATTGAGGCTTCGAGAAGAGGACAACGGCATATTAATAACGGATTTGTCAGATAATAAAATTGCGCCTGTTGTGACGTTTGGTTGGGATATTAGACCAAGTAAAAAGGGCGACTTTTGGGTATTACGTACCAATTTACGCTATACGCCAACCCTCGACTTTGAACATAATAATTATGCAATGGACTTAGATCATTTAGAATTTAACTTTATTCAATTTGTTTTTTATCCGCAGCGATTTAATGTATTTAAAAAGTATATGAATAGGAAATAAATCATTCATAATTTAAAGGATTAATAATATTTATGAAACAAAAACTAAAGCCATCAATAAAGGATTATATTGAATTATGCTCTAATAAAAATGAGGGATTTATTGCCTTTTCCATTGGAATAATGGTAGGGTTAATTATTACACTAGTCATTCAACCTCCTCATAATGAGACAATTATTAGTAGCTTTATCGTGAGTATGCTCATTACTATTTTCTGCTGGTATGGCAATAAAATTTTATCTTATTGGCACAACACAATTATGCCTTGGAATGAAGCTCCACTCAAAAAAGCATTCTATGTTTTTCTTTTAAATGGCGGTTTTACGGCTGTGGTTATTGCTACTTTTCTTTATATTTTCTATCAACTATCTTATTCTTTTGATGCTGCTTATCTCAGAATAGCAATGAAATGGGGTTTAATTGTAGGTGTTTTAACTTCTTTATTTTTGAATACTTTTTATACTGGTGTGTATTTTTTTGAAGCATGGAAAACCTCATTATTGGAAACAGAGCGGTTGAAAAAAGCTAATATTCAATCTCAATTACATTCTTTGCGCAATCAAGTTAATCCTCATTTTTTGTTCAATAGCTTTAATACATTGACGGCTTTGATTGATGAAAATAAAGATAATGCTATCCAATATGTACGGAATTTGGCAGATTTATATCGGTATATGCTAAAATCAGAGCAGCAAGAATTATCGACCTTAGATGACGAATTGAAGATAACTAACCTGTATTTAGACTTACAAAAAGAGCGATTTGGCGATAATTTGAATATGTCCATACAAGTAGAAACATCAGTATTGAACAAACAAATTCCAACACTGACGCTCCAAATTTTAATTGAAAATTGCATTAAACACAACATCATTGCCACTCACAAACCCTTAGCAATCACCATAAAAAATAAAGGTGATGACCATTTAATGATTATCAATAATTTGCAATTGAAATCTTTGACTAGCCCTTCGACCAAATTAGGTTTAGACAATATTCAAAAAAGATATGCTTATTTGAATAATTCTGCTATCGAGATTAGCTCCAACGATCTGGAATTCAAAGTAACAATTCCGTTAATTAATGCGGTTTTAACCTAATTTTCCTAACTGTATCTCTCGTCCTTTTAATTCACCAAAATACGTTCCTACGCCAGCAATAATTAAAGAAATGACAACAAACCAAACTGGATGTGGAATACGAATAAACATAATAATACCTCCAAACATAGTCAAAAGCCCAGGAGTGAGTGCTGCAACTAAAGGTATTTGTTTGTTCATTCCTCTTGTGACTAAACACCCTAAAAAACATCCAAACATCCAAGCAATTCCAACAATCAAAAGCGCCATAGCTGGCATATTTGCCACAACTACTGACATTTCTTTTCGTGTCATATCTACTTTGAAATCATTATCTGGATATGCCAAATGACCAATCCATTCCACTAATCCGACGGTCAATGATGCTACAATAATTCCAATTAAAACAACCAATACTTTCTTTGATACTTCTTTTAACATGATTCCTCTTTTAGTTCGTTAAATAACATAGCTAATAATGGGTAAAACAATGCGATAATAACTAAATATTTTATCATTATCAAAATTAGCGATAAATCGTTATAATTGAAGTAAATCATACATTTTCAAAATCTTAAACTATTACTTTATTTATAGTTTAAACTTCAATTATATTAAATATATAGTCGTAAAAGGACTAAAACCCCCTTTTTAAGCTGTTTTGTGCCGATTATTAATCTCTTAATAATCATTATCATTATAAATTATAATAGTTTATTTTATATTTACCTCCCCTATTAAGGGAAAAATCATCTATTTAGGTCAAAAATTATAAGAAGTGAATCAAAAGTTGAAAACATCGCTTGCCTTCGCAAAAAATTTATTTGTAACAGGCGCTATTACAGAAACAAGCAGAACAGTAGAAATTGAAATATGTAAAAAAATCCCTAAAAATCAAGATGTTGTTGTTGTAGAATACGGCATGGGACATGGCAATATCACACTTGAAATTTTAAAAAATATTTCACCAAATTCTAAAGTATACGCTTTTGAAGTAAAAGAAAGTTTCTGTGACCATGTTCGAAAAACAATCAAAGATGACCGATTAATTGTTATTAATGATGGCGCAGAGAATGTAAAAAAACATGTGAAAGAAGACATTCATTCTGTGATTGCTTCTATTCCATTCTCTTTCTTTTCTAAAGAAAAAGGAATCGGTATCATTCAGGATTCTTTTGATTTATTAAAAGAAGGAACTTATTACAGCCAAGTTTTATATACAAAACATAACTTTAAAAAATTCCAACACGTTTTTCAAGATGAAAATTGTACCATACGAAAAGTTTCATCTAAAATACCTGCGGAATATATTTACGATTGTAAAAAAGTAAAACGATAATATTTCATAGCTCAATGACTAAAAAACAAACCCGAAATACTAATAATATTTCGGGTTTGTTTTTTTATATCTTAATCATTTTTTCCATTACTTTGTAATCGTTATAGTTTCTGTCGT
>CAKZLL010000219.1 GCA_937125475.1 uncultured Saprospiraceae bacterium
TAAAGAACAACTTATTTCCGAACATAAAAGAGATCGTAACTTAACAATAATCTCTTTTAGCCTTGTTATCATAATCATTTCGCTAGCAGGCTTCTTTCTTTATAATTTGATCTTAAGGTCTGTAGTTGACTCTGTGATAGAAAATTCGGATGCAAATTCACCACTTTTACTAATATTCGCGGCACTTCCATTAGTTGGGCTTGGTTATCTTGGATATCGAATCTATACCATTAACAGACGCATTAGTAAAATTAATCAGCTTATCGAAGATATTGAATCTGGTAATATTGCTACTAAGATTGATGAAGAAACAATTTATAAATTCACCATTCCATTACTTAAGATCAACTTCAAATTAAAACCGATTCAATATCTTCGAATACGCTTTTCAGGAAACAACAATAAGCGTTATTTCCTCCCTGTGCCATATGAGGTCATTCAAGATTTTAAAACTATTTTAAGTGGCGCAAATATTACAGAGGTCAACCAATCTTGGCACGAACTATATGCCACAAAATCAAATGAAAACAGAAATACTGAAACTACTACTCTAAAATCTAAACAAGAATTTGATGCCTTTGTACAAAGTGACTTGTCAGAAAAAATTCAATCCTTAGAAACAGACCGCAAGAGTGGCTATAAAAAGCAAATCATCCTCACTGTAGTTTTTACAATAATTGGGGTTTCTTCATGGATTGTTGTTCAATTTTTGCTTCCTAATGGAGGTAATATAATAGACAACATTACTTCTTCGCTTAATATATCTCCAATGTACTTGGTGATGGCGGCATTTGTTATTTATGGCATTGTGATGTTTATCATCCAACAGAAAAACAGTAATACTTCTAGCGCAGGAACTGAGGTTAACCACCAATTCAAAACGGATATTTTCAAACGAATGATTGCTTTCATTAATCCTAATTTCAAATATATCCTACATGGACATATTGCATTAGACGAATTATTGGAAACAGGAATATTAGAGCCTAAAAACTACACCATTGATGGGAATGATCAAATCATGGGAAACTACAATGGAACACCTTTTCAATTATGTGATTTAACGGTTACCTACAAAGCCAATTTCTCAGAAGAAAAAGAAGCACCTGATAATGTTTTCATTGGACAAATATTTATTGCTCAATTTAATAAACGATTGAGCCATGAACTTTATATCATTCCTAAGAAACCGAAAGGACTATTTAAAAGTAAACCTGTAATTCACGAACACTTAGGTTCTTTGGGCGAAAAAGTGATTCTTGAAGATCCTGAATTTATGGCGCGTTATGACGTGTATAGTACAAACCAAATTGAAGCACGCTATATTATGTCGCCTGCATTAATGGAACGAATAATGAAAATGGATACGGCTGGAAGTAGTTTATACATTTCATTTAAAAATGATCGTATTTCAATTGCGAACAATAATGGTAGAAATAATTTTGAGACCTCAATGTCAGTTTCATTGACTGACGACAATGCCATGACTCGATTTTATGAGGAACTTACTGAACAATTATCCATTATTGATAATTTAAAATTAAACATGAAAATCTGGAAATAATGACAATTACAAGTTATATATTAATAGGAGTTGGGGCGCTCTTAATTGCGCTATTATATTTATTTATTTCAAAGTACAACCAACTTAACAGGGATCGAAATCAAATTGAGAATGCTATCTCTTCATTAGACGCCATCTTTATTAAACGGGCAGATTTAATTCCAAACTTAGTTAGTGTCGTTAAACAATACATGAAGTTTGAAGAAGGTACTTTAGAAAAAATAACAGCCTTAAGAAATCAAGGTTCAAACGCAAATCAAGCAATTGAGCAAGCTGGGAATGATGCAATGAAAAACTTAATGATTCAAGTTGAAAACTATCCTGAATTAAAAGCTAATACACAGTTTACAAACCTACAATATAGCTGGAATGAAGTTGAAGAGCAGATTTCTGCAGGAAGACGATATATAAGTTCATCAATTACTGTTTACAATAATTCTATCACGACTTTCCCTAGCAATGTCGTGGCAAATGTTTTTAGTTTCAAAATGTATGAATGGCAATTCGCAAATGAATCGCAAAGAGAAGCTATTCAGGCTGACAAGCTTTTCACGAGCTGATAACACTCAATCACCCTAATATAAACGAATAATTCTAGATTTTCTCTGGCAAATTTAAAGGTGCGGCTTTATCTGCTCATTTTCTTAATTTTGCGAAGACGAAAATGGAATTACTCAGCCTAATCATAGTGTTATTTCTTACCTTCTTTTGCCTTTGGCGAATGGATGCTAAGTTAAACTTGACGAAACGTCAACTTTTGATCGGTTGGGGAATTAAATTGGGCTTTTCAACTGCCTTCATTTTAGTATTCAGTCAGTATTATGGCAATGGTCAACTTTATGGAGATGCTTACAACTTCATGAATGATAGCAGGATTCTCTGCGAATTTGGAAAAACGAATCCTGTAGAATATTTCAAATTACTTATTGGTATTGCAAATGAATCTGTCTTATTTAATCAAACCATTTTAAGTGAAACCAATATTTGGAGTTATGGCGAAAATGGCGATTTCATTAACGATAATCGACTAATTATTCGAATTAATTCTATTATTCATTTTATTTCATTCGGGAATATTTACACCCACGCTATTCTTTTATCTTTCCTCTCCTATTTAGGGATTTTATTGACTTACAAGACCTTTGTTAAGTTCATGAGTCAACCGCAGCTTTTCTTCTTTTTACTCGTTGCTTTTCCATCTGTTGCATTTTGGAGTTCTGGTATTACTAAAGAAGCCTTGCTAATTTTAGCGCTAGGTCTCTTCTTTTTTGGATTAATTAAAACTTTTCAGCGTCGTTCACTCATTAACTTTATAATTATTGCTGCTGGCGTTTTGATGCTCCTTTTCAATAAACCACATGTGGGCTTAATAGTTTTAGCAATTTCACCACTGTTGATTATAGGTCTTTTTACGAATTGGAAAAAAAATGTTTTATGGGCTCTTCCAACTCTGGTTATAATTGCAACCATTGGCTTAACCTATGCACCAAGTCAAATCAACCTGCTTGACAAAGTATCCTACAAACAAAAAGATTTAATAAACATGGGGAAAGGCGGAATTTTCTTTGTGACGGATTCTTCTTTTTGTGCATTTGACTACGAATATTCGCAAAATTTCGAACCACAACAAAACAAAAAAATAACCGTACTTAATGAAACGCAAGGAGAATATAAACTTTTCGGGCAAGACAATTTTCATTCTTTCACTATTACTCCAAGTCAAAAACAATTTGATGTTTACTTAATTCAACCTCCATCTTTAAGTTACATTCCTGTCACACCTATTAACTATAATAGAACCACCTTATTCACCTCCATTCCTGAGGTAATGCAAAACACAATCATGCGCCCTTACCCTTGGGACCCTGGAAGCTCATTAAAATATTTTCCTTTTATCAGTAACTTATTATTAATAGGATTTGCCCTATACGTTTTATTCAATCGAAAAAAAACAAGGAGCGAAGAAAAGTATTTGGTCTGGTATTTTGTAATTTCGGCCTTGCTCATTTTGTTATTGATTGGATGGACTACACCAATTTTAGGTGCTATTGCTCGGTATAAAATTGCTGCCGAATTTTTATTCATAATCGCATTATGTATGCAACTTAAACCTGTCAAAAATGAAGTATAATCTATTTGTTATTTCCGCATTGTTTTGTTTTGCTTTAACCAGTTGTTATCAAGGAGATCAAGCAGACTTGATCATTCATAATGCGCAAATATATTCTTGTGACGAAGATTTCACAATGTATGAAGCCAT
>CAKZLL010000220.1 GCA_937125475.1 uncultured Saprospiraceae bacterium
ATATCAAAACTATGGCTATTAATTTAGTGAAAGGTCAGAAAATTGATCTTAGAAAAAAGACACGTAGCGGAGCGACTACTGGTGAAACATTGACTGAATTTTGTGTTGGTGTGAATTGGGGAGCTATCGAAAAACGGCATAATGTCCGCATTGCTAAAACCGCCATCAAGAACAGCAACAGTCATTCCTGTACCATCAAATCCCATTCGATGTAATAAATCGCCATTGAGCTGTTCAATTTGATTGCGTCCTCTTCCGTAATAATCATTTGTTTTTCGATATTCTGTTTGAACATCTCGTTGTTTTTCTCTAGTACGATTAGGGCGCTTTTTGTAAAATCGACCGACAGGCTCACTATCTTTTACAAAAGGTAAAGCCTTGATTTTAGCTAAAACATCATCATTTGCATGAACCGTAGCAGCATTGAACCATTTTGAAGTGGTATAAACGACACCTCCTAATACTTCAATCGCTTGAATATATTCTGGATTGACAGGCAAATCCTGTTCAGTAATCTTGATATTTTGCTTTTTCCTACGTTCGATTGCTTTTTTCGATAAAAAAGCTTCGGGTTTATCAGCAGTAAAAGGCGTGCCTTTTTTGTCCTTAAATTGAACCCAATGTTTGGTTAATGGTTGAGCCGATAATGAACCAACGATTAACAGCATAAGTAATGTGACTAGGTGATTTTTCATTTTAATTGATCGCATTTGATTAAATAGACTTGTTTTATTTGAGTAATGTTTTTCTATAAAAAAAAAAGAATTTTTACGCTCTAGTTTTGACCTCCATTTTTATTTCAATTTTACAGTTAATATTGATGGTTGATGATCCGAGAATTCAAAATCATTATTTACACCTTTTGTACTAATCAACTCCACATTAGGAGAAATTAAAAAGAAATCTATCAGCGTAACAAAAGTTTCTTTTTCTTTACCTCGATAAGATTCTGTTAGTTTTCTATTCGTTGGTGTAGTACGATCATAAGCCCACTGCCAACCTTCTGGAAGAAAATCAGGTGCAATATTTATTTGATAATAAGCATCTGGTGTAATAGACGGTCGAAAAGTATTTGGCTTAAAATTAGGCGGGCATTGATTCCAATCAGATCCAACAACTACATAATTGCCTTTTTCATATTCTTCTAAAACAATTTTTTTCAAATAATCCATTTCTTGTTTTTTCAACAAACCGCCTTCGTCATAAGCTGAATTATGAGAATTAATCACGACTAATTCACTACTATCCGAAACAGGATAACGATGAACTGCCAAACAACGATCCAAATGAAAAATATTATTAGGCCATTCATAACCACCTGGTAATTGACGACGAACAGGAGATTGAGGTTGATAGCGGCTATAAGTTGCCAAACCACTTTTGATGCGTCCCATTACACTAAATGGCTGAGCGACAGGCAATGGCACACGCGAAACATTATAGTTTGTCGCAAAAGTTGCGCTATAATCCTTTAAAATATCCTTAGCTTTTTCGTATTGATTAATTTTATAACTGCGTTTTGACCTGAAATCTACTTCTTGAAACAAATAAAAATCAAGGGGATGATCTTTAATAAATTGCTGCATTCCTGCAATATTTTTTTCTACCATTGTTTTTTCAGCTCTAATCATTTTATCACCAGAAGTCAAGAAATGACCAGAATCATAGAAGAAATTAGATTCTGCACCCAATCCGCCATAACCTACATTATATATAGCAAAAGTCAATGTATCTTTATCAACTCGATCTAATCCTTTTCCGTCTATGGCTAAATCAATTACTTCTTCTGGTTGATAATCTGTCGCAGTACCATGAGCAATGGCAATTACTACATACAAAATAAAAAGTAAAACTAATGCGGCAATAATTTTGAAAACGCGCTTGATATTTTTCATTGATTTTTGTTTTAAAATGGGTTTGAGTTGATCATTGCAAGGTAATCATTTTGATTTATATTTTAAAAAGTCCACGATTTAAATGATAGATTCAAAAGTTTTTACTAGCATTAGGTCGTTTTAACGATTTTATAAAAAAAACTAAACAACACTTTCTTATTCAGTCACTTCATTAATATCTCATTTTTTTAAAATAAAGACATATCTTTGGCGCATATTAAACTATATTACTCAACTTGAGTTAATTAAGGGACAAGGAAATAAATAACCTACCCAAGATTGTGTAATGAATTTTATTTTTTACACATTCCCTAAAGTCCAATATATTCTACAAATTAAATGTTAATGAAGAAAATCAACGTTGACCAAATAGATGTCATTTTTGAACAGGTAAATAATTTTTCAATACCAGAGACAGAAAAGTTATTAGATCTTTTTGGTAATGACCAACCTGTTTATTTCAATTATATCATGCAAGACGAATTCGAACTTTTGGGTGAAGATGCGCATGAATTATTATTGTTTAATTCCATGACTGTGTGGTACATCATCAAACAAACACTTGGAACAGTTAAGCAGTTAGAAAGTGAAACATTGGATGAAAAACAAGATGCAAATTGGTCTGCAATCGAAGCATTGCCTCCGTTGAAAAGCCAAGATTTTGAGGAATATGTTGAGCCATTAATTGGATATCATCCACAAGATGAATTGTTGTATTTCATTTTGGATACATTCCAAGAGGAAGAAGGGACAGAAGAATTTGCATTGAATAAAGAAAGCAAAATTCCAATCTTCGTGGCATTAAAATCCTTTATTGATAGTGTTTTGTAAAAATTAAAAATTAAAAATGGAGAGTTGAGAGTTGAAAATGCCTAGATCGGCGTGTTAATCTCTTTTTCTAGTTGATCAATGTATTTTTATAAATTCTCAATTCTCCATTTTCAATTCTCAACTCTAATAATCTGCACAAGTTCCAATATTTCCTACTTTTTTTTCTAAAAACTCACTGACTAAAAGTGCATATCGTTCTTTATTTTGGGTAATATCTTTACTATGATCACTTCCCCAATTTAGATGATGAAATACACTATTTTTATTTAAATTTTTAGAAATATTGACCGATTGTGTCGAAGCCGTTTGTGAATCATCTTTGGAATGAATAAGTAAAACAGGGGCTTCTATATCTGCTGCTAATCGAGCTGAATTAGCGTTTTTGTAATCAATTCCTGTTCTCCAATTTACAATAGTAAAAACCATCGGACTAAAAAAGTCAACCCATTTCCCATAATCTACTAATGCTCTTTCTGTTATTGCCGATTTCCAATCCTGAAAAGGTGCATCGGCAACAATAAACCCAATATTTTTCTCAATACTACCCGCTTGCAAAACTGTCGCACCGCCCCACGAAACGCCTAGCCAACCAATTTTACTCATTGGTAGCTCTGTTTTGTTTGATAACCAATTAGTTACAGTAATTAAATCTTCTCTTTCTAGTACTCCTCCTGTTGCGAATATTCCACTACTTTCGCCATGTGCTCGATGGTCGTACATCACAATATCGCAATCACATTCATCAAAAAGGTCATAATATCGAAGCATCGAAATTCGGGTAGCCGTCCAGCCATGTGATAAAACTACGGCACATTCAGCCGCTGAATCTTGTTGAAAATACCAACCTTTAATTAAAGTACTGTCAATTGAATAAACTTCAAAATCTTGAGGTTGAGGTAATTCCTTCATGATTTTTTCATAATCTAATCCATCATTTGCTAGTCGCTCAAGGGATTTTTCTGAACTTGTATGAGGTACAAGAATTTGATCAGAAAATGACCAACAAATACCTGAATAAATTAAAAAACAAAAGAATAGGAAAATGAAAAACTTTCGGAATCTGCGTTTCTTGCCTTTTTTTGCCATAATTAGGAGAATTTTAGTTTAGTTATAAAAGTGATTAGAACGGATTAATTAGAACAATTAATCGACTGATTTTTATCTTTGTCAACCGAAGTATTAAAGAATTGTTACAATTTCGTAAATGTTCAAAAAAGGACAAAATTTATCGGCTTTAAAATGCAAATTCGTTCTTTAAAATAATAAGAAAATAGTTTAATTATGAAGTTTATTTATAGTGTAGTGGGGATTATCGCCATTTTAGCAGTAGTTTGGTTCGGTTATAAATGGTATAAAGCACCTAAATATATCAATGGCGAAGTCGCACCTAATTTTACATCGACGACTCCGACGGGGGAAAAATTGTCACTTTCTGACTTGAAAGGAAAGTATGTTTTGATTGATTTTTGGGGTAGTTGGTGCGGTCCTTGCCGAATGGAAAATCGCCAGTTGGTACCGCTTCATGCTAAGTATAAGAATGCTCAATTTAGTGATGCTTCTGGTTTTGCTGTGTTAAGTGTTGGAATAGAAACGAACAAAAAACGTTGGTTAAGAGCTATCGAACAAGATAATTTAACATGGAGTACGCACGTTTCTGAAATCAAGAGATTTAACTCACAAGCTGCACTTTTATATAAGGTAAGAGAAATTCCGACTAAATATCTAGTCGATCCAAATGGGCAAATAATTGGTGTTAATCTAACAATGCAAGAGACAGATCGCTTATTAGCTAAGAAATTAAAATAACAATAAATAATTATTTTGTGAATAATTATATTGATTATTTAGCTTTTTTGTTCTGTTTTTAGAATTTTTATTTATATTTTTATTGCTTTAGTCATGTTTTTATAAATAAACTGAATTGATAAAAATAGTAAAAATTAGGAAAGATGTCCTTTGGAAAAGTATAATTGAAGATCTTTTTGATGATTTTTTGCACTTTTTTTACCCTGATTTCGTTAAAGAAGTAGATTTTAAAAGAGGGTTTAAATTTCTGGATAAAGAATTACAACGGCTTTATCCAGAATCAATAAATATCAATCGACGCGCTGATTTATTAGTGAAAATTCATTTGAAAAATGGGCAAGAACAATGGCTATTGATCCACATTGAAGTTCAGGGTTATCGAGATAATGAATTTCCGTTGCGGATGTTTATTTACAATTATCGTAGTTTTGACCGATACAAAAAGCCTATTGTAGCTTTAGCTATATTAACTGATGACAGTGCGAGTTATCGACCTGCTTTTTATAAATATGAAGCTTGGGGTACGAAATTGCGCTATGATTTTAAATTGTATAAATTACTTGATTATAAAGCGAGTGATTTTGAAAAATCTAAAAACCCTTTTGCTTTAGTCATGCAAACAGCTAGAAGTGCAATTAAAAATAAGGAACTTAAAACAGATCAAGATTTGTTAAGCCTTAAAATAAAATTGTTTCGAAATATGCTTCAAAAGGGCTATGACAAAGAAAAAATACGAAGTATTGCTAATTTCATTAAGTATTATGTCACTTTTGAAAAAAACGATTTTTATAGTAAATTTGAAAAGCAAATCGATCATATTAAAAAAAATCAAAAAGCTATGGGAATTATAGAAGTTGTTAGACAAGCAGAACTTAAACATGCTGAGGAAATAGGTATTGAAAAAGGTAAAGCAGAAGGCATTGAAAAAGGCATTGAAAAAGGCATTGAGAAAGGTATTGAGAAAGGAGAGCAAAAGGGGTTAAAGAAAGCTATCCGTGCTTTATTATCTAAAGGCTATTCTGACGAAACGATTATAGATATATTAGATGTTTCTAAAGAATTAGTTGAAGCTGCTAAAACGGAAAGAGAGAAATATGATGAAATAGTAGGAATGCTTCAAGCTGGGCAAACTGTTGTTGAAATTGCCAAGTTTTTAGATGTATCAGAAATTTATATTTCTATGGTCAAAGATAATTTAACCACTCCAAATGAATAGTTCTATATGATTTTGAAACAAGCAATTATGAAATTCTTTTAGTATTTTTGTTGTATTCTTTATCAATCACTTGTAATAAATATATGGCAAAAGTTAAAAAAGTATTCGCTTGTTCAAATTGTGGCGCGACCTCACCAAAATGGATGGGGAAATGTAATTCCTGTGAAGAATGGAATACTTATGTTGAAGAAATCATTGTAAAAGAGCCAGAAACAAAAGCAGAAAGAAAACAACTCTGGCGAAAAAAAGAGGATAAGAAAAAACTCAAACCCGTTCGAATTCCAGAAATTATTGCAGGAGACACACCTCGTGTCGTTACGCCTGATGGAGAATTTAATCGTGTTTTAGGAGGTGGGATTGTTGCTGGCTCGCTGGTTTTGATCGGCGGACAACCAGGGATTGGTAAATCAACTTTGATGCTGCAGCTGGCTTTGACACTCGAAATTAAGATTTTGTATGTTTCAGGTGAGGAAAGTGAAGAACAAATTAAAATGCGTGCTGATCGAGTTGGTATCAAAAATAGCGAATGTTATATTTTGACAGAAACTAATGTCACGAAAATTCTCACACACGCCCAAAATCTTGAACCGCAACTCATTGTCATTGATTCTATTCAAACCCTCGCTTCTCCTCATATAGAATCAACTCCAGGAAGTGTTTCTCAAATTCGAGAGTGTGCGGGCGATTTACAGCGATTTGCGAAAGAAACTAATATTCCAATTTTTATTATTGGTCATATCACCAAAGAAGGTTCGATTGCTGGGCCTAAATTATTAGAACATATTGTAGATGCGGTGCTACAATTTGAAGGTGATCGACATTATACCTATCGAATTCTCCGAACGGTCAAAAATCGTTTTGGTTCTACAGCTGAAATGGGCATTTACGAAATGCAGGCCGATGGACTTCGAGAAGTATCTAATCCATCCGAATTATTATTATCTCAAAACGATGAAAATTTAAGTGGTTCAACCGTTGCGGCAATGCTAGAAGGTATGCGCCCGATGTTGATCGAAACCCAAGCTTTGGTGAGTACCGCTGTTTATGGAACACCTCAACGATCTGCAACTGGCTTTGACTTGCGTCGTTTGAGTATGTTATTAGCTGTTTTAGAAAAAAGAGGTGGTTTTCAGTTCGGAGCAAATGACGTGTTTTTGAATATTGCAGGTGGTATAAAAGTAGATGATCCTGCTATTGATTTGTCGATAGTTAGCGCGTTGATTTCGTCTTTGGAGGATATTTCTGTCTCTGGAGATATTTGTTTTGCTGGTGAAGTTGGACTTTCTGGCGAAATTCGAGCGGTTAATCGTATTGATCAACGCATTCAAGAAGCAGATCGACTTGGATTTAAACAAATTTTTATCTCTAAATATAATTTAAAAGGTCTTGATCTTACAAGTTACGAAATTGAAGTAACGCCAATTGGAAAAGTAGAAGAATTATATCAAAATCTTTTTGATGAATTTTAGCGATTGGAAGTATTTTATTCCTAATCCAGTTATTCAATCTACTGAATAGCTGGATTTTCTTTTTTTTAAAGCATAAAAAAAACTAATTTGAAACTATTCTATATAAATCTAATTTAAGGTGAAAATGATGATTTTGGAAATTAACTTCTTCAAAAATTATGAATAAAGTATTAAATTGAAGGTATATTTTTATTAAAAAAATAGCTTATGACAAAGTTGAAAAAAATGCCTAAAACGCCTAAAGTTAAGTTTTTAAGAGCAATTAAAGGCGTTAGTAGCGATATGTTAAATTATTCTACTGAAATCAAAAAAACATTAGGAGATACCGCTCAAATTGATTTAGGTTATTTACAATTATATGCTTCGTCGAATGCTGATTTTATTAAATATGTTTTACAAACTAATCAAAAGAATTATGGGAAAAGTCGCGCATACAATGCATTAAAGCTAGGATTAGGAAATGGATTAGTCACAAGTAAAGGAAGTTTTTGGCGAAAACAGAGACGGCTAGCTCAACCTGTCTTTTATAAAAAAAATCTAGAAAACCTCTTTCAAGATATGGGAAGGTCAACAACTGAATTTCTTGAATATCTAGAGGGCAAACGAGGTACTACCATTGATATTTCACGAGAAATGATGAATGTTACTGCGACAATTGTATTGCGTGCTTTGTTTAATGTGGAACAAAGTGAGTCGCTAGATCAGATTTATAAATCAATGGATGTTACGCAAGAATATTTGATGAAAATCATTGGTAACCCGATCATGCAGCCTTGGTATAAAATTAATGGAGAGGAGAAGAAGTTCTATAATGCAATTAAGGATTTAGATCAATTGGTTTATACCATAATGAATAATAGAAGAGATAGTCAAGAGAAAAAAAATGATTTATTACAGATGTTAATGGATGCAGAAGATGCAGATACGGGCGAAAAAATGACTGATTTACAATTAAGAGATGAGTTAGTGACACTATTTTCCGCAGGTCATGAAACGTCTTCTAATGCTTTATCATGGACATTCTATCTGTTGTGTAAAAATCCTGAAACCATTCAAAAATTACGAGCTGGAATAAATGAAAAATTGCCCGACCAAAGAATGCCTAGTTTTCAAGATTTGAGAGAGCTTACCTATACAAGGCAGGGGATTGAAGAAGGTATGCGAATTTATCCTCCAGCATGGATAATTGGAAGAAGAGCATTAGAGGATGATGAATTTAATGGTTTCGCTATTAAAAAAGACGTAAATATGCTATTGGAAATTTATGGAATGCATCATTCAACTACTTATTGGGAAAATCCAGAAGCCTTTAATCCAGATCGTTTTTCACCAGAAGTAGCTAAAAAACGCCCTAAGCATCATTATTTGCCTTTTGGCGCAGGTCCAAGAATGTGTATCGGTAATCATTTTGCTATGATGGAAATGCAGTTATTAT
This sequence comes from uncultured Saprospiraceae bacterium, assembly GCA_937125475.1. Lineage (GTDB taxonomy): Bacteria > Bacteroidota > Bacteroidia > Chitinophagales > Saprospiraceae > CAKZLL01. The sequence goes on from CAKZLL010000220.1 coordinate 8,653, forward strand.
TAGCAACAATTATGCAGCGGTTTGATTTTGAATTAGATGTAAATCATGTGGTAGAGGTTGATCCTTTAATAACTTTGAGACCTAAAAATGGAATTTTATTGAAAGTGAAATAATCATTATGGTGTTATAGCATCCCATTTTTTACATAAAAAAAAACCGTGTCCGTTTTTAAAACAGACACGGTTTTTTATTGTAGATAACTCAAAAAATTACTTTTTACGACGCTTAGGCGATTGTTTACGACTGCGTGGTTTTGAAGGTTTAGCCTCTTTTTTTCCTGATTTTTTCTGAGCGGCTTCTTGTGCTGCCGCTTTTTCAGCATTGGCTTTTTCAACATAAGCCTCAGGATCAAAACCTTGATATGTTTTGAATAATAAAAAGCCAAAGCCTCCAATAATCAGTAAAGAACAAAGTAATCCAACTAAACTACCTGTTTTATATGATTTAGGTTCAAAACGCATTTCTAACTCATATTCACCAGCGGGTACACGAGCTGCACGGATCGCATAGTTCGCTTTAATGAAAGAAGGATCTTGTTTTTTACCATCTATATAAACATTCCAACCTTTTGAAGGCGGGTAATATACCTCTGAAAATACCGCTAAACGTTCTTTAGTGGCTTTAACGGTATAAACCATTTTGTCAGGATGATAAGAATTTAACGTAATATGATCACCTGGAGTAATGGTTGAATCCATTTCCAAGCCACTCATATAATCGGTATATTTTTTGTCAATCACTGCTTTTGCACGAGGATCAAGTTTACCAAGTGCTTTAATTTCAGCATCAGCATTTTCAACCATTTCATATTCTCTAACAAACCAAGAAGGACCAGTCGCATTTGGATTAGAAAAAGGTTGAGAATCAGAGTTAACAATGACATATTTTACATTGAACATGCCAAGAATAGGAAGATTTTCAGTCAATGCTGTTTGAGCAGGATTAAAGAAATAATATTCACATAAATCCTGAAAACGCATCAATTTGGCTGCATGATAACCTCCGATGCTCTTATGGAAATAAGAAGCACTTGCTGATTGCCATGGACTTCCGCGACTAACATCAAGCACACGATAGTGAGGGTTTGTATCTTTTAAAATGGTATTATCTGCTGTTGTTTTTGGAACACTTGAGTTCACTTCTTGCTTCGTTTTGAAATCCTCTGCACTCAAAAAGCGCTGATCCACACCCCAGAAATCAATTAAAACCAATGCACCTAAAACAGGTAAAGCATACGCCCATTTTAATTTATCAGCCGCGTATGCCCATAAAGCACCAGCTGCTAAAGCAATAAGTAATAAAGAACGAAGCGCATCCGATTGAAGCATTCCAGCTCTATCTGCGAATAAGGCGTTTTGTAAATCTGGATATTGTCCTAAAATAGGTGCATCGCGAGGTCCTGCAAAATCAATGAAACCACCCATACTACCCAAATAGATTAAAACACAAAGACCACCAACTATTCCTCCTGCCATCAAAACGGCTTTTTTCTTGGCTTCTGAAGCAATATCTTTATTGGTAACTAGCTCTTTGACCGCTAAGATTGCAAGTAGTGTGACAAATAATTGCCCAACACCAACAGCCATCATGACGGCTCTAAACTTATTAAACATTGGGAAATGATCATATAAGAAATAGTTGAACGCACCGAAATGCCTACCCCAACCGAACATGAACATTAAAATAGTCGAACTTAACAACCACCATTTCATCGAGCCGCGAACCAAAAATAGCCCTAATACAAATAAGAAACAGATAATTGCACCGTAATACATAGGACCAGAAGTGAATTGTACATCACCTCGATAAGGATTAGAGGCTCGAACGAGTTCTTGTAAAACTTGATTGCCGTTTTGTTGACCTTGAAGTCGCGGCATGATCTTATTCTTTATCGTTTTACCTGATTCGGAATCTTTAAATTGACCTTTATTATCAACAGCCGCACTACCAGAAGCACGTCCCATATAATCTGGAATTAGCACTGTAAAACTCTCACTAATACCATAACTCCAACCAAAAATATAGTCTTTACTTAGTCCATCGCCTTCTTTATTTGTAGAAGAATTCTGAGAGAAAGGACCAGGAATAGTTAATTCAGATTTACCTCTAATCGTTTCAGCGGTATATTCGTAAGTCGTCCAAAGT
>CAKZLL010000221.1 GCA_937125475.1 uncultured Saprospiraceae bacterium
ATTTCTTCGACAGAATGATGCACTTTATGAAATTCCCATAAGAAAGGAATACGATGAAGTAAACGATGAATATTCCATTGTAAAAAATCACCGACTACAAATAAAATAAACATTTGTCCCCAGAAAGGCAAGCTATTAATTTCGATAGCGACTAAATTTGTCACTCCAAAAACACCTAAAAAATCATTGAACAGCTCGACGAAAACGCCAGATGCTGCATTAAAAATGATAAGAGAAAATAAGAAGAAATTAAAAAACATATAGAAAAAATCCAACCAAAAATCCTTTCTAAATCGAGGCTGATCAACGCGCCAAGGGCGAAGCAATTCTAAAGAAAAGAAAAAGCCAGAGATAACCAATAACCAAAGGATGTAATTTCTAGGGTGTAAATGTTGCATTTCACCTAATAAATACCAAAAATATCCTGTGTAAGAATCCGCGATTATACCTAAGTACTTTTCCATCTTTTAACTAATTTTCTACTTACTAATAACTATTAGACAAAATTAGTCAATTATAAGTTTTAAGAAGGTGATATTTGATACAATAGCCCATGAAATAAATCAGATTTGAATTAAAAAAGTTTAGGCTGCAAGCAAATTTACAACCTAAAGACCTGTTTAAAAAATTACAGGGGAGTTCTTTAATCTATTTTGATAATTCTTTTATTCACTTGATTATTAATACGAATAATATAGGTTCCGTTTGGTAAATCGTTCAGATCAAAAGATATTCGTGTTTTATTATCCACTTTTAATTGACGAACTAATTGACCATTAATATTATATATCTCAATACCTTGAAGCATTCTAATTTTTGTATTAGCTTCAATGGTTAAGTAATTAGTCGTAGGATTTGGAAAAACACTAAATGCTAATGCATTTTCATTATCGTATTCAATAGGTAAAATATCCGAATAGATGAAATTGCCATCAAAATCCATTTGTTTAAGGCGATAATAATTAATGCCAATTTCGGACTGAGTATCCAAATATTGGTATTGTTGAGGTGTTTGAGTAGTGCCATTTCCATTAATAAAATCCAACGTTTCCCATTCTAGGCCTAAACTAGAAGAGCGGTTGACTTGCACTTCAAAACCTTTATTATTTAGTTCTGTAGCTGTTTCCCACGATAATAATGTGCCTTCATTTATTTTTTCGCCTGTGAAATATAATAGTTCGACAGGAAGAACACCTCCATCACTTGCTATTCCGAAGACGGATAAATCTGTAATATTTGCTATTGTTGCTTGATAAGGATTAATTCCAGTTGCTATTTGATTGGAATAACTTTGCCAAGTTCCTGCTTGAAAAGCCGTTACAAAACAATTATTTCTATCAAAATTTGCCAATTCCTCCCCATTATTCCAAGAAAAAGTCAAATCTAAAACACTACCGCCTGTAATTTTTTCATCAATTACCCAGCTTCGATTAACCGCATCGGAAGTAATAACATTTCCTGTTGTTCCATTAGAATACAATTGATTTTGTACTCGAACACCAAATTCGTCGGTTGTTCCATTGTTTTCAATTGTCAAGGGCGTATAACTTCCATTTCCAACAGGATAGTTTTTTGAACTACCATTAGCAACTTCCTGTATGACACGACCTGAACCTGTAGTTTTGAGATAGCGTTGTTGATCCGCATTTGCAATAGATGCATTTGTTTGTAAGGATAAATTATTATTATCTAAAACAAGTGAATTATTGGTTAATTCTAGTCTTTTAATAATTGAAATATCCTGTTCTAATTCTACGTCATTACTACTTTTATTGAGTGTTAATTGATAGAATATTGTTGGCGAATTCCCTGCAATCGTTGCAAGATTTGTAGAATTATTTCCTGTAAAAGTAATTGTACTTAATCCTGCATTAAAAGTGCCATCATTGATCCATTTGGCATTATTCAATACTATATTTGAAATTCCATCAATATTCATATAACCGCCTGTAATATGGATTTGAGCATTTTGTGCTTGCGAATAAGCAAAGCAGTAGCTAATCCAACCCAGTGTTAGGATTAATTTAATTTTCATCTTATAATGATTGTATTTTTTATGAAATAGGTCTATTCGCTAACTGTCGCAGAATTATTAGTTTTTATTTGTGCTTGCAATTCGGTCATCATGGTTTTTAATTCTTCGATTTGTGCGGTTTGAGTTTGTAGTTGTTGGATCAGCTTTTCTTGTTGTTCAATTTGCTCTTGTTGTTCTTGGATCGCTTCTACTAATACAGCCGTAAGCGGAGCATATTGCATTGTGTAAAATTCGCCACTTTTATCAATTACTTGTGGTAAAACTTCATCTACCTCTTGTGCTATAAATCCTAAGCGAGTTCCTTTTTCTCTTCCGTCTTTCCAATCGTATGTTACACCTCTTAGTTTTAAGACTTTCTCTAGAGCATTTGGGACGGTTTGAATGTTGGTTTTTAATCGACGGTCGCTGCTGTTGTTCCATGGACCACTACCAGTCGCAATACCAGCTACATTAAAAGCTCCGCTAACATTAAGATCATTCATAGCATCTACAATACCATTGAAAATAGAAGTGCTATTTACATCTAAATGTCCGTTTATAGCAAGATAATTATTATCAAATTCTCCGTAAATAAGTGGAGAAGTAGAGCTTGAGTTTTCAATGTAGAGTTTGTTGCTGCCTGTTTCAAAGTGTCCTGCATGACTACCAAGAAAAACATTTCCACTTCCAGTTTGATTTAGAAAACCTGCCTCTTCGCCTATAAAAGTATTATTGCTTCCTGTTGTATTAAAAATACCTACCTTATAACCACTAAAGGTATTATTACTTCCTGTTGTATTAAAAGCACCTGCATTATAACCATTAAAAACATTATAATTACCAATTGTATTTGAAGTTCCAGCTAAAGTTCCAGTAAAAGTATTATCACTCCCAGTTGTATTCTTACGTCCTGTAGCAGTTCCAGTAAAGACGTTATTCGTTCCAGTTGTATTATCACGACCTACATTACTTCCAGTAAAAATATTGAAACTTCCAGTTGTATTAGATTGCCCTGTACTATTTCCAGTAAAAATATTAAAATTCCCAGTTGTATTAGATTGTCCTGCATTATCCCCCATAAATAAATTGCTTGAAGACGAAAACTCCATCATAACATCACCAGTCGCATTTTTTTTAAGAACTAAACTTTCACTACCTTCAATATCAAATCGAATAATATCTTCATCTGCACTTTCTTCAACTTGTATTTTCGTATCATTATCAGCATCTTGTATAAGAGTATTAGAAGAACTATTAGCATTAGCCCAAGTCACATTTCCAGAGCCATCAGTTGTTAAGGTCTGCCCATTTGTACCATCAACAATTGGAAAAGAAAAGGCATTGTTGATGTTTAGAGTGCCATTGATGCGTAATAAGTCATTATCAAATTCGCCGTAGATAAGTGGAGATGTAGAGTTGGAGTTTTCAATATAAAGTCTGTTACTATTTGTTTCATAGTAGCCCGAATGATTACCAATAAAAACACTTCCATTTCCTACTGTATTAGAGAATCCTGCAAAATCACCAGTAAAAACATTATTACTTCCTGTTGTATTACTATTACCTGTTTCTTGACCATTAAAAATATTGAAACTGCCAGTTGTGTTATTTCGACCTACATTACGCCCTATAAAAATATTACTTCCCCCAGTTGTACTACCTACGCCCGCAGTAGCTCCTATAAAAATATTATAATCGCCAGCTGTATTAGAATAACCTGCATTTAGTCCCATAAAAACATTATACCTTCCAGTCGTATTAAAATATCCTGCCCAACGTCCATTAAAAACATTATTATGTCCAGTTGTATTAGATTGTCCTACACCATTTCCCATGAATATATTATTATTTGATGATGGAAAATCTATCATTGTATGACCATTCGAATTATTTCTCAATACCAAACTCTCACTACCTTCCAAATCAAATCGAATAATATCCTCATCTGCACTTTCTTCAACTTGTATTTTTGTATCATTATCAGCATCTTGAATGATAGTTATAGCATTTGCGCCGATTTCTGTCCAAGCACTAACATTATAATACCAAAAAGAATTGGTCGTATTATCATAAACCATTAAACCAGTCGCAGGCATAGGGATAGCAGCTCGTTCGGCGGTAGTCATTCTAGGTATTAATAGCCCTTTGTTGGTGCTTTTGATGTCCATTAAAGCGGAAGCATCGGGTAAAGAATTGTCTTCATTGACTGCAATTTGAGCCTGAGTAATACCTGTATAAAATAGGCTAAGTAATGTAATTAAAAAGATAATTTTTTTCATTGTCAATTATTTGTTAGTATTAGTCTTTATTAAATACCTGTTAAAAAATTAAGATTTAGTTATTTATATAATTTGCTAATTAAAACTTGATCCATTTAATAAAAGTCTGATTATCAATCACTAAGAAATACATACCCGCCGCTAATTCCGAAACCGAAATTGTATTTTTAACTGTGTTAATAGTTTTAACCAATTGTCCTTGTGCATTGTGAATTTCTATTGACTGAGGCGTTCCATAACTACCCCAATTAATGGTCAATTCATCTTTCACAGGATTAGGATAGATTTCAATTTCTGAATGATTGGTATTTGTTTCAATTGAAATTATGTTAGAATAATCCGATTGATTATTATAGTCAACTTGTTGTAAACGATAATAATTTAGATTAGCTAGAGGCGCATTGTCTAAAAACTCGTATGCGGTTTCATGCTGTGTAGTGCCTTGACCATTAACTTGTCCAATGTTTTCAAAATTAGTTCCATCTGGACTTCTTTGAATATTAAAATGGCTATTGTTCAATTCTGATAATGTTTTCCATCCTAATATAACTTGATTATCGAATAATAATCCCTCAAAGCAGCACAAGTCTACAGGTAAAGGATCAGCTTCATTAACCTCAATAGGACGAATAACTGAACATCCCAAACTATCATCTGTGACAATCACGAGATACGTTCCTGCGCTCAAATTATTTTGTTGACTACTTGTATCTCCATTTTCCCATTGAATAGAATAATGACCACTTCCGCCTTGAATACCCAACTGAATAGCTCCATTAGCTTGTCCAATTGATGGCGATGTAATTGTATCAGAAACCGTTAACGCAGTCACACCTCCTATCTCTGCATAGCCATTTCCTGTATTACCAAGTGCATCAGTGATTGTCACATAATAACGACCAGTATCTAGTTCCGTAATCGTTTGGCTAGTATCGCCATTACTCCATAAATAGGTATAAGTTGTGTTGTTATTATCTAATGCACGGACGCTGGCGATTCCAGCTTCGCTACAAGAAGCTGCCGAGGTATTAACTTCAATTGGGATATTTGGATTAAAATTCGTGCCTCCTACCATAAATAAAGCCGTATAAACTGGGCGAAGTGAGACTAATTTCCCTTGGCCTCTACTGACATTAGCGTTTTTAGTTGAAAATAATAGTTTTAAAGTATCATTAGCTGTCATAGGTTCTTGTATAATAAAATCTACTTTTCCAAGTATTCCTATTCCATTTTTATTTTTTCGATCTCTTCTTGTTACAGCTAGACGGTGTTGATGCGTATTGAATTGCTGTGTAGCAAGATTCATTTCCATCGTATATAAATCTGTTCCCATTCCTAGCCAAGATTCTGACAAATCCGATTTTCCTCCTAAATATTGATTAGCAGAGGTTTGCACTTTAATACTAGAGGCAAAACCATGAATATTAACAGGATTATTAGGATATTTTTTATCTTGAATATATATACCTAAAGTTACTTTTATTTGGTCATTAGGTAGAATATCTACATTAACTATCCTTGTTTTAACGCGCCACGGATTACCATCCCAATCGGATTGACTTAATCTATAGTTAGAAATAGTTTTTCCAAAATTGGCGACAATTGCCGCTGTATCTACAAAATTTACAATACCATCTCCATTCGCATCGCCGTGTTTGCTATTAATACCATCAATAATATTCACCCAATCAGGACAAATTTTCCCTTCCCAAACAATACCTGTATCTGAACGACTAACACCTATATCACCAAACATCAAACCCCAAGCTAACCAGTCTATTTCATTAACTTCTCCATCGTGATTGCAATCTCCTGCCCAAACATTACAATCTGTATCCATTATTATTTTGACGGTTCGGTGATCTGTGTTTCCACAAAAATCCGTCGCTGTAATCGTATAATTTCCATATTGAGTGGCAATATAAGTTGATGAATTACTAAGAAATTGTCCGTTCTCATTAGTCCATTGATAGGAGTTCATACCTAAACGCGCGGTTAATATTTTTGAAAAAGGCAAGCCGCAAATACTAGTATCCACAGGAGCTAAACTGTTATTTACATTCGGATGAACAACAATCGTTTGGCTATAATTAGCTTGACAATTTCCGCTAAAAGTGGCTAATTTCACCTCATAAGTACCTGCATTATTAAAAGTATGGTTTAGATTGGTATTCGTTGTTATTAGAGTATTGTTAATGCTCCATTCGTAAGTTGAAGCAACAGCAGATTGATTAGCAAAAAAAATGGTCGAGCCTTCACAGATATTTGTTTGGCTAACGCTAAATGTTGCATCACAAATATCATTAACTAAGAAAGTATTGCTCCATAAATCTAATTCAGTTAAAATACTATTTTGAACCTTCACTCGATAATAACCTGCTTCCGTTATAGTCAAAATACTATCATTAACGATTGTCGCTATGAGTGTATTATTTTTATACCAATAGTAAATATTGTTATTCACATCACCCACATTTGCGATAAGCTGATCCGCTAATTGTGTGATTGTAAAACTGTCTTGTGGCGCGTATTCAAAATTATTAATGTTTTGATAAGGCAGTAAATCATCAAATAAAAGTTGATTATTCTGAACATAAAAAGTATCTAGCGATGGAAAATGACTAGGATTTGGTAAATCTGATAATTGATTATTAGTGATAGAAAAATAATTTAAACTATCTAAATATTCAAAATTGGCTAAACCCGTGATGCTATTTTGGTCAGCTTGTAATTTTTTCAATGAATGAAAAGATAGGTTTGGAATATGTCCATTTGCATTTTGATTACGAATATTTATACTATCTATACCACAACCACTAGGATGAAAAAACACACCTTGATAAGTAGTAATAGGTTGTGTGAAATCCCATGAATTATTCCAATTTTGCCCATTTGTAGCTGTATAAAGTTGCTTGAGTTGAATAGAATCTACTCCTTGACAATCTTCAACTGCAAAAACTTTACTATATAAAGTAAGATTTTGGAAAAAGCGATTTTGGGTAAATATACTATTAGTTACTTCACAACGATAACGCCCGCTTGTTGCCATTGCAAAAGTACTATCACCTGTAATCGTAGCTACTAAAGTATTGTTTCTGAACCATTTATAAATATTATTCGCTAAAACACCTCCTGCGTTTACGTAAAGTAAGTGATCAATATGGTCAATCGTTAAACTATCTTGTGATTGATAACCATAAATCAGATTATCAAAATGATTAGCCGTTAGATCATCAAAATTGAGTTGATTATTTTGTAAATGTAAAATAACTAAAGGAAGCGCATTAAAATCTGGAACGGTTGTTAATTGATTATAAGGTGCATACAAATACCTTAAATTGGGTAAATTAAAATCAGAAAGAGTCGTCAATTGATTATTATTCAAATATAAATACCTTAAATTGGGAAGATCCAAATCAGGAAGTTCCGTCAATTGATTGTGCGTTACTGCCAAATATAATAATTGAGGAAAATCCAAATCAGGAAGTTCCGTCAATTGATTATTACTAAGATCCAATCGCGTCAAATTAGGTAAATACAAATTTGGAAGAGTTGAAATATTTTGATTACTTAAATCAAGGCTAATGATCGTTGAATCAGTGGATTGAAGTCCAGCCCAAGTACTGATTGGATTATTTAAATTCCAAGTATTATTCGGATTAGACACTCCACCCAAATCATAAAATAATTTGACTAACATCAACGAATCCTTGGCTAATGGAGAAGTGCTATTTGTAACAATAACCAATTGTTTTGAAGTATCACTCTGACCACATACATCATTTATAATCAGCTCCACTTCGTAAGCACTATCAGCAGTGTAAGTATGTGTAGGTATTACTTGATTAGAACTATTTCCATCTCCAAAATTCCAATTATAAGTTAAAAAACTATCTACAACACTCGGCAAAAAAGTAACAGTTAATAAAGTATCTGAAAAGGCAAATTGAACATTGGTACTACTACCTAATCCGACCGCGCACCATCCAGCGATTACCGTTTGATACTCTAATGAATTAATCCCATATAGGTTTTCAGCAGCTTTCAAAGTAGCGATTCTAGCATCTATATATTGCGAATTCGGTGTTAGATAATCGTGTAAAGCTTTGTAAACAATTTGGGCAGACTTTGCCATTCCAATTCCATTAATATGGTAACTCAACCCGAAATCATTCGTACCATTTCCGCCTTCTGTCAATAGATAAAACCAATAATTCATCACGCCGCTATTCCTATGAACACCGCCATTATCCCAAATGCCTTGATACCAATAATCGCCTTGATATGTATTAGGCTGTCCTAATAATTTAGGATCAGACAGATTACGAAAACCTCCTAACTCCTGCCCCATTACCCAATCATTAGTTGTGATTTGATCTTCTATAATCACACCAAAAATATCACAAAGTGCTTCATTTAAAGCGCCCGATTCGCCTTGATAAGTTAAATTGGCGGTATGCTCAATCAAGCCATGCGTCCATTCATGAGCTACAATATCCGCAGCAACATAAGGTATTGAATTTCCATCTCCAAAGAGCAAATGTGTTCCATTCCAAGCAGCATTATTCCATTGATTACCATAGTGGACAATAGCAGGAATCGACGAACTATTACCATCATAGCTATTTCTATTATGTGTATTTAAAAAATAATCATAGGTTTTTTCCAAACACCAATACACTGTATTTGCGGTACTATCTGTCCAATTATTTGTTGTATTGACATAATTTAAACTCGAATTTCCATTATACATTTCGGCAGCAACATCTCGCATGGCATATGTAGTACCATCATATTCAATATCAAAACTTTGATGTCCATAGAAATGCGTAATACCCGAAGCAATAGTTGGTGGTGTATTAATTGTTGCATGCTCTTCTACATCATGTAATCTACTTTGTTTTTTGATAAATTGTCCATTATGAGCATTAATATAAACATAATATCTCTCCATAGGATCAAGGCTATAAATATCAAAACGATAAGCTAATTGATAGGCAGAAGAACGATTATTTTGTGGAAGATTAACAATTATCAACTCTCCTTTTGGGTAATAAGTTGCTAAATTATTTTGTTGAACTTGCTGTAATAATTGTTCTTCCTTTTGGTCTTGCCAAGCATATTTATTAGATTTGATAGTTTGTAAAGCTTGATTTAATGCATCAGGTTCGCTTATTTCGGGAACAGTGTTAATATTTAAGTTTCTGACTAATAAACCATTCATTGCCGTTCCTTTGGTCGGATGCTCATGAATTAAGTAATGTGCTTCTTCAATAGGAATATTATTATGAACTTGTTGGGTTCTGACATGATAAATCCCCTGCTCATCAGTATATTGTGATAAAGTTTGCAAACGGTCTTTATTCGTCAATCTAAGAATATTACTTGATTCGTTTTCATTAAGTAACTGTGAAACAGATAAATTGAGATTCCAATTAATCCATTCATTATTGTTCTCTTGTTGAGCAACTGAAGTAATCCAATGAAAACAACATAGAATAGATATTAGTAATATTTTTTTGTTCATAATTTATTTGCTTTGAATAAGAGTATAATGGACTTTTATCTTCTATGAGTATTAATTACATGACAAAAGTATCTTTCATTTTTATAACTTTCATAGGAGTTTTTTTTCAATTCCTAAACCAATAAAAAGCGATAGTTATTTTTTATAATATATAATCACTTAAAAATCAAATCTTTAAATCAAAAATACGTAATTAACCTATTCCTTTTTCTAAATAATAAGTCACTGAATTAATATTTTTTCATGAAAAACAGTAAATTAATCCTCCTCCTAACTACTTTTTCAAAAAGAGAAATAGAACAATTCACTCTTTTTCTAGCTTCTCCCTATTACAATAATCAAGAAGTCTTTAGTCGATTGTTTTCTATTCTCAAACCAATGTTTACCTCTAAAGCCATAGAACTAACGGGAGAAACCATCTTTGAATCCCTATTTCCAAATCGAAAATTTGATGCCAAGCATTTGAGTAACTACACTAGTCGATTACTTACATTAGCTCAAAAATTCTTAGGTGTAGAAGCTGTAACAAAAGAAAAATACCATGTACAAGCACTTGAATTGAAAGAATTATCAAAAAGAGGATTGAGTAAACATTTTAAAACTACTTATAGCAAGGCAGAAAAAGTTATGAAAAAAGAAAAACTAAGTTTAGATTCTTATTTTCATAAATACCAACTAAAATACATTGAACATGAATTTAGACAAGTGAATCAAGAAAAAATAACTCAAAAAAACCTTCAATCTATATTTAATGATTTTGATAGTTACATCATTTTAAAAAAAATCAGCCTTGCTTCTGAAAAAATTGCCTATGAAAATGCTTATAGTTTTTCATTAAAATCTGCTTTTTTAAATGATTTGGACAAATTGGTACAGCAGCAACCTTTTAAAGAGACGCTTTTAATTCAACTTTATTATCATGCTTATAAAATGTACATAAACATGGAG
>CAKZLL010000222.1 GCA_937125475.1 uncultured Saprospiraceae bacterium
TGCTTCCACCAACTCAAACATACGTGTAGAACCTCTTTTTATAAAAACAAGGTATTCTAATGTGTTTTTATCACCTGTTTTATTTGCTTTTCGCAATAATAAATCAGAAAAACTAGAGATATTTCGGAGCGGTTCTTTCAAATCATGAGAGGCAATATAATTAAAACGCTCTAAAGCAGCATTCGTTTGTTGAAGCGACCGATACGAATCTTCAAGTTCTTTAGTTCGTTCTTTGACTTTTTCTTCAAGTGCCATCAAACTCGCTTTACGAATTCGATAACCATTATAAATAGCAATTCCCAAACCAATGAGAAGCAAAAAACAAACTATAGAGATAAACATGATAGTTGTTCGTTGCTTAATGATTCGTTCGTTTTTCATGTTTTTTGTGCGCAATGTTTTATTTTCTTTTTGCGCCTCTTTAGTTTCATATAATGTTTCAAGTTCTGCAATAATTCGCTGATTATCTTTCGTATAAATACTATCTGCTAAATCATTATAAGCTTGACTATATTCGTAAGCTTTTTCAAAATTTCCTTTTCCAGCGTAAGATTTTGCGAGTTGATAATGAGCTGCATTTGCTAAGTCTTCAAACTCATGAATTTTGGACATTTCGATCACTTTTTCCCCATGAATGATAGCTTTCTCAAAATCTTTTTTCTTATTAGAAAACGACGCAAAACTTAAATAACAATTCGTAATTAAAGAATTATCTCCTAGCTGCTCTGCTTGATTTAATGCTGCATCATAGTTTTTTTGTGCCATTTCAGAAAAACCTTTTTTTTGCTGCAACTCACCAATGTATAGGTAAGAATAACAAGCCGAAAATCTATCTTGTGCCTTTAAGGCTATTTTAAGGGCTTTTTTTTCATATTCTAAAGACTGATCAAAATCTTTCTTTTCGTAATACAAACCACTTAAACTACTATAAGCACCTGCCAAAACCATCGGATCAGTTGAGGTTTTTCCTACTTCGACCGCTACTTCAAAATAATCTAATGCCTTTTCCGAATTCCCCATTCGCTGATGCAGCACCCCAATATTGTTAGTCGTGAAAGCAATCCCAAGAATGTCATTTCCTTTTTTTGCCAATTTCAACGAGCGTTGATAATACTTTAAAGCCTCTTTCAATTTTCCTTTGGCAGAAAAAGAGTTTCCTAAATCATTGGTCGTAACTGAAATCAAATAATCATTCGCAATAGCTTCGGCAAGTTTCAACCCTTCTAAATTATATCGGATTGAGCGTTCGAGATTTCCATTACCCGACTCTACAATTCCTAATAAATTTAATGCGCGAGCATGTCCTTTTTTATGACCAATATTCTTGGAAATCTTTAATGCTTTATTAGCATATTCTTCGGTGAGTTTTAGGTCTGTTCTATTATATGCCCAACTAATTTCATTCAGCAAGCGGATCTGAGTTGTATCTTCTTTTGCCGATTGCAATAAATTAACTAAACTATCAATATTACTTCCCCAAGCGGAAAAAGCAATAAAATAGCTAATTATTAATAGAGTGTACTTGCAATGGATTCTTGCCACTAGTGGTATTTTTTTATAAAAAAGTATTCCTAAAACAAAAGATAGCTCAAAATATGAAAATTTTATATAATATAATAAATAAGATAAAATTATACCAAAGTTAAATAACTGCCTTAATATTTCTTTTTTTTAAAGGAATTTCTGATTGTAACGTTTTGCAGTACCTTTAGCTACATCACCAAATTTTTAAGTTATAGTTATCACTGTAATCCGTTACAATCAGAAGAATTTAAAATGAATTTACTTTTTATAATGATCCAATATTTATGATTTTTTGTACGTTAAGAAAAAAAAAAAATTAAGGAATCCGCTAGATCAGCAAGTTTTTGTAAAAAATCCCTATTTTTGTGATTGTGAAAGAAAACGACAACAAAGAAAAGCAAGACGCGTTAACTCCTCAAGAGGAGCAAAAGATTCAATTGTCTGATAATGAGAAGAATAGAATTTTTGATAAAGAATTCATGCCTCAAATCGACGCATTGTATAATTTTGCTTATCATCTAACTTATAATGATGATGATGCTAACGATCTTGTACAAGAGACGTATTTAAAAGCATATCGCTTCATAGATAAATACATTGAGGGAACTAATGCTAAAGCTTGGTTGTTCAAGATTCTGAAAAATGCCTTTATTAATCAGTATCGTAAACGGAGTAAACAACCAACCAAGGTAGATTTCGAAGATATTGTCAGCTATCATGATACAGATGAGAGCAGTCCACAAAATTATGTGGATTTACGACAAGAAATTTTCCAAGGCATGATGGGCGACGAAATTACAATCGCAATTAATTCGCTGCCTGTTGATTTTAGAACGGTCATTTTATTATGTGATATAGAAGGCTTTACGTATGAAGAAATTTCAAAAATCGTGGATATTCCTATCGGAACCGTGCGTTCGAGGCTTCATCGTTCTAGAAACATGCTCAAAGAAAAACTTAGCAGCTACGCAAGGTCATTGGGTTACGAAGATAAACGTACTAAATTTTAAACTTTTAGGGTTATGAGTCAAGCAAAAAATAATTTCTCAACACTCATGAATCGAGTGGTCATGTACTTGGATAATGGATTAACCAAGCAGGAAGAACGAGATTTACTATTAGAAATACAATCCAACCCCCAACTTAAAGATTTTTTTAATAGGGAAAAATCCTTCCGCGAATTCATCCGTAATAAAGTCAACCGACAGAAAGTCTCTCCTGCCCTAGTCCAAAATATTAAAGATAAAATCCGTCTAAAAACTGCTACTTGATAGGTCGCTAGACTATATCATCTCCTACTATTCAACTACTTATTTTTATTATTGACAAAGAATGACAAATAGTTAAAACTCTACTTTTTGAGTAAAAATTATTTTCTAATACCCTTCGTTTGTCGAAAAAAAAGGATGTTGAGTAGAAGAAGTAAAAAATATTGACATAATCTTTGTCAAAGCAGTTAAATTATTTTCTACACAAAGCAGATGTTTTGTATTTTTACATCAAAGTAAACAATTGATTTATTTTGTTGTACTACTTTATTAATAAGTATCGGGTAATTCCAGATTATCCGATACTTAAAAATATAGAAAAAAAATACAAAAATGCCTCTAGACCAGATTGATGTAGGTGATGATTATTATAAAGGCGAAGAGCCAAAGATCGGCGAAGAAGTCAAAGAAATGGGATTTCTTGACCATTTGGAAGAATTGCGCTGGCACATTATTCGTTCTGTCGCGGTAATATTTGTTATTGGTATTGCTCTTTTTCTCAATAAAGAGTTTCTTTTCGGAACAATCATTCTTGGACCTAAAAATCCTAATTTTTTAAGTTATCAAGCCATTTATGCGTTAAGTGATGCGGTTGGTTTAGGTCGATCAGCTATTGGCGAACTCCCCGTCAAGTTTACACTAGAAGCCGTCGATTTAGGCGAACAGTTTTTGACACACATTAAAGTTTCCTTTATTTTAGGCTTTATTGTCGCTTTTCCCTATGTTTTTTGGGAAGTTTGGCGTTTTATTAAGCCTGGTTTATATGATACCGAGCGCAAAGCTGTTCGTGGGATTGTCTTTATTTGTTCCTTCCTCTTTTTCTTAGGCGTTTCGTTTGGCTATTTTGTGGTATCTCCTTTTGCGGTCAATTTTTTGGCAGGTTATCAAATTGCTGATGTCGAAACGGCTCCTCGTTTGAGTTCCTTTGTTAATTATATGGTTATGTTTACTGCGCCCGCAGGTTTGATTTTTGAATTGCCTGTTGTCGTTTATTTCTTTGCCAAATTAGGGCTAGTCACAGGAGATATAATGAAACAATATCGTCGTCACGCGATTATTATTATCTTGATGGTTTCGGCTATTATCACGCCTCCTGATATTGTAACACAGTTTTTGATTGGTATTCCATTGTTCTTTTTGTATGAAATTAGTATCAATATTGCTAATCGAGTAGAGAAAAAATTGAAGAAGCAAGAAGCTTTAAATGATAAAGAATTAGCGCGACAAGAAAAAGCAAACGAAGCATCTAAAGAAAATTAAAAGTAAGGAAGTTAACAATAGACTTGTTTTTATTGGTTCTTTAAAATGATAAAACACCTTTGACATCTTAAGATATCAAAGGTGTTTTTATTTTAATGCTAAATAAAAAAGGTTTATTTACGATTTTTAGTGAAATGAATATTTTTCATCCAAAAGGCTGAAACTTACTAAAATCTTTTTTATGAGAAAGCTCTTTTTAACATTAGAATAATTGATATTTCTAACATTTAATTCGTTTAACTAAATAAGTGAAATATATTTGTAATAAAGTTCCGCAATTGTTAAATAATGAATAGAGAGCCAAATATAAATTTAAAATATACTAAGTGAGAAATATTATTTTTTTAGGTATGAAAAATATTAAAACCCTTGCTCTAGGTGTAATGCTAATGAGTGTCATAAGTAGCTGTTGGCATTCCAAAAACCTAAATAGAGTTCGTTTACAGCCTTATGAAAATCATTTTAAGGTGATTTGTAGGGTTTTGCATGAGGATAAAAGTAACTCTAAATTTTTGATAGAAACCAATACAAGTTCCTATCGTTTGACATTGCGTGCTTATGGAGAAGCGAATGGCCGAGAGATTATTTATGACGAATCGATCTCAGTCAATGATGGATTAAATAAGTTGAAAGCATTCAAATTACCAATTAATCGCGATCAATATGTTCTGGAAATCATAGCGACTAATTTAGCGACAAAAGAGGCGTTTAAGGATATTCAATTTATAAATAAAGAAAAAGATAGTGAGCAAACGATTTTAGTTAAGCATGATAATCAGCGACTTATGCGCTCTTATTTAGCATTAGGTTCGAGTATTCAAATGCAACACACTAATCCAGCAACGACTACTTTTTATGTTCGATATTATCAAGATGCTTTTAGTCCAGCGCGTCCGCCTCACATTCGAACGAGCATGCAGTTTAAGCCACAAAAAGGAAATTATACTATTCGAGCGGTGTCAAAAGATCAGGTTTTTGTTTTTCATAAACGGGGTTTATATTGGATACAAACTGATACAACTTCCTATAATGGCTTGTTTATCAATTGTTTTAGAGAAAATTACCCTCAATTGTCTTACGCACCAGATTTGATTGAAAGTACAAGATACATCACCAAAAACGTTGAATATGAATCAATGAATAAATCAGAAAATTCAAAAGCGGCTTTAGATGCGTTTTGGCTCACGAGAGGCGAAACCAAAAACCGCGCAAAGGAATTGATTAGTATTTATTACAATAGAATTCAATTGTCGAATGAGTATTTTACGACTTATAAAGAAGGTTGGAAAACGGATCGTGGCATTATTTATACTATTTATGGCCCTCCAGATCGCGTCCAAAAAACACTAGGTCAAGAATATTGGTATTATGAACGAACAGACAAAAGGGCAGATATAGAGTTCTTTTTTTCTAAAAAGAATAATCAATATATCCTTAAAAGATTACCTTTTGCTGAATTTTCGTGGAAAACACAAATTTATGAATGGCGTAAAGGCGTTGTTCAGGAGGAGTATTAGAATATTTAGAGTTTGTATTATAATATTAACGTGGGGTGTAGGGCAAAGGCATGTCTTTGCCCTACACTCTATAAATACTAAATATGCGATTAAAGAAATACCTTACAATTATTCCATTCTTCTTCCATAATAGATTGATTTTTTTTGTAAAAATTAATCGCTGGTTCGTTCCAATCTAAGACTTGCCATTTCACTAATTTAACGCCTTTTTCTCGCCCGATATTAAATAATTCGTCAAACAATAATTGTCCAATTCCTTTTCGTCTATGCTCATTAGACACTACAAAATCTTCCAAATATAGCATTTTACCTTTCCAAGTAGAAAAAGTATTATAATAAATCATCATGCCGACAACCTCCTCATTTTCAGTCGCAACGATACTTTCAAACCAACCTTCTTTAAAGTTTTTTTGATAGGTTTCGAGTGTTGCAGTCACTGCTTCTGGCTCTTTCTCATATACCGCCAATTCTACGACCAAATCATAAATCGCTGATAAATCCTCGGCAGTAGCTTTTCTTATTGAAATATTCATTTTTGAACAATTTTTATCTAAAATATGCAACATATACAATGTAGGGCAAAGGCATGCCTTTGCCCTACCACGATATTAATACAACGTGAACTAAGGATTAATTAAGCCGCTTTCTTCACTAGACCATTTTGAATAGAAGGAAAAAAGACATTTGGCTTT
>CAKZLL010000223.1 GCA_937125475.1 uncultured Saprospiraceae bacterium
CCGTTGTTTTTCAAGAAGTTAGAGCAACGGGGCAAGCCCACATTGGACTTAAAGACAAAAATTATCAATGAACCAAACTAAATTATGGTTTAGTTTTTTTAGGAGATAAGTTGATTGACAAGCTAAATCCAGTAAAAATATAAAAATCATTTGATTTGGTCGATGCTCTAATTGAACCCGCAGCATTTTCAGCAGCGCCATATTCCATTGAGCGATCAGAAAGTGCAACAGCTGTTGCTCCTTGAACTTGTAAAACGTCTTTATCAGCATAATAACCACCTAAATCATCCAAATAGTCAGTAAAAGTATAACGATAGCCAAATTCCCAGCTAATCGTAGTATATTCACTCATCTTGAATTTTACACCAAGGCCATAAGGAATAGCAATCGCAAATCTGTTATATTTTTTTAACTCACTATTCCCTGGTAATTCTTGGCCTTCTGTCGCTAATGGCTGTAAATTAACCCATTCACCTTCATAAAAAGCTTGTGGATTGAACCAAAAGCCGCCTATACCAGCATAAACAAAAGGGGTGATCACATAACCTGAACGAGGTAAAACAAAATTGTAAATATTACCTTCAGGTACTATCGAAAATTCAACAATCGGAGATCTAAAACTCAAATTGCGTTTTCTTCTGGAAACATCGTTGGCATTAGCATCTGTTCCTGACATAGAACCATATGTAATAGTACTCCGTGCAGAAAAATAATCTCCATAATTAAAACGAAGATATAAACCAAAAGCAGGATGTGTTTCTGCTATTTGATCAAGATTGCTTTCTACTAAATCACCATGATAACTTGAAACTCCTGCGAATGCGCCTAAATTAAAGTTGTAGATGGTTTCTGTTTGTGCTTTGCTTGTTTGAGCGAGTGCAAGACAAATAATTGAGAACAATAAAAGTCTTTTCATTGGATAAAATCTTTAAATGTTAAGATTAGAAAATAATAGTAATGTTATTCAAAATGCTCTAATAAAATATAAATACATAATATTAAATGTAAATATAATATATAATATACTAACTATCAAAATATACCATATTATATTTTTTCTCTTTTTTGTTATTTATTATTTAACCAAAAGAATAATAACAAATATATCATTTTTTACTATTTTAAATATATAATGATTTTCATATAAAACATGTGACTATGTTAATTATTTTTCGTACCATTATTTATCTAAAACATTATTCTGAATGAACACAATTAAGATTTTACACACCGCAGATTGGCACTTAGGGCAAAAACTAAAAGGGTATATCAGAGATAAAGAACATCAAATGATGTTAAACTATATTTTAGAAATTATTCAAACTGAACAAATCGACCTTTTAATTATCTCGGGGGATGTATTCGATGTAATGAGCCCTCAGAATAGTTCTAGAAGATTATATTATCAATTCTTAGCTAATTTACAATCAACAACTTGTGATAATGTAGTCATTATTGGAGGTAATCACGACTCGCCTAATATGCTCAGTGCCTCGAAAGATTTGCTCGAAAGTTTAAATATTTTTGTTGTTGGTGCTGCAACTAATAATTTGGAAGATGAAATTATTGAGATAAAAAAACAAGGGCAACTTAAAGCAGTTATCGGAGCTGTTCCCTTTTTAAGAGATCAAGATTTGAGGCGAAGCACCGCAGGCGAAAAAGAAATGGAACGATATGAGAAAATTCAAAAAGGCATTATTAACCATTATAAAACAATCGCAGAATTATTAGAACCTTACAAACAATATAATATTCCGATCATTGCAACAGGGCATTTATATGCAACAGGTGCAACGACACTGAATGAACATCAAGATAATATCTATATGGGCAGCATGGAAAACATTTCCGCAGCTCAATTTCCTGTCTTGTTTGATTATATCGCTTTAGGACATATTCATTCTGCGCAAGCTATTGACAATCAATATCATATTAGGTACTCTGGATCTATTATTCCGCTAAGTTTCAAAGAAGCTAATGAAGCGAAAAGTGTTTCTATTGTCACTTTTGAAGGTAGAAACATGTCGGCTGGCGTGAAAGAAATCGAATTGCCAACCTATCGAGAATTACTTTCTTTGACAGGAAATTATGATGAAATAATCAACAAATTAACGAACTTATCTCCTATCCCACACCAGTTTTCTACTTGGGTAAAAATAGAAGTTGAAATAGAAAAATATGAATATGCCTTAGAAGAAAATATCCGCGCATTGTGTTCTAGTAATAAAGTAACTTTGCTTAGTTTAAGAATGAATGCTCAGTTTTCGGAAAGCGTCGAATATGATTATCATGTAGATTTAGACGAGCTTGAACCTAAAGATATTTTTATTAAAAAATGTGAAAGTCTTCAACTTTCCGAAGTAGAATCAACCGAAATGCTGGAGACTTTTCAAGAATTATTACAATGGGAATTGGATAGAAATGATCAATAATATAGTCTTTTACATACTTCCCTATATTAATATCCTCGTCTATTTCTTGAGCTTGAAGCATAAAACCAGAACAAAGCAGGAAAAACAAGGTAACAAATTTCATAATTATCTTTTTCATAAAAAAATCTCCAACACTCTTTGAGATTGCTCTCTAAAAATGTTGGAGATTTTCCAATTTTTTATGATTGTAATTAAAAATAGACGAATGAGTTATTTATTATTATCTGGACGAACACTCTTTTTAGTATTCATTTCGACCTTTTCATCCTCTTCTCCTGTACCTAAATCATCACAACCACATTCTGGTTTATCAATTTTATAACTAGTACACTTATTATAATCAGAAACAATTTCTTCTAATTTAGAATATCCATGACTTTCGATCAAATTTCTAATCCTAGAACAATCTTCTAAAAATGCAGGCACAGCCCAATCAAAATCGTTTTGTGAAATTTTGCGTTCTCGACTACCATCTTCAAATTCTAAGAAATAATAATGTAAATAAGTATATTCTACTTGACCGTTATTTTGCTTATAGAAGCTGTACAATCTTGCTTTTCCTGTCGCTTTTACTTCCATAAAAACATTGGTAGAACCAAAAGGAATAGCTGGCTGATCTGATTTTTTACGTAGGAAATGTCTCCATTTATCTACTCGTTGTGGGGATTGATTATTCTCTTCTGTCAAATAACCGTATCCCAAAGCATTTTTAGGCTTATAAGATTTTTGCTTCTGCCCGTCGCCTGCTTTCGTAAATTTCACTTTAACTTGGTTCTTAGACCTAGTTTGTACTTTAACTCTTCCCTCAATTGTATCGCCATCATTAGTAATAATATACCCAGGTACACTTTTACCAATATTTACATCTTCATCAATGTCTTGAGCTTGAAGAGATAAGCAACAAAAAGTAAATAGGAATAATATAGCAAATCTCATAACTATTAATTTTTAATATTATTAATGCACAAACTATGCTAGTTTTTACAATTCAAATTATAATTGCAAAAAAATGAATAATTTCATAAATGCTTAAACTAAAAAAATGTGCAGTGGGTACTAAAAAGTCTTATTAAGAGTAAAGAAAATTTAGTATTCCTTTATTTTAATACCCACAAAAACTGTGACATTATATTCAACGAAAGCGTAATTGTCTCTAAATTTAACATTTTTATTTAAAATATTACAATAATATTAATATATTATCATGTAATGTTAAATTTTTCTACTTGTTTCCTTTCTATTAAAAATAAAAGAAGAAATAAATTCATCACAACAACTAAGTTTCATACCAATTATATAATTATATATCTTCATTATTAATAAAATGTTACACAGATTTTTTTTCATAATTTATAATTATAATTTTAACAAAATGTTTATCTTATTTTTTTTTATTTTCATTAAAAATGCATTACACAGATTTTTGATAAAAAAAATTCAAAAAATTTATTGAAAAAACATTGATGTATTTTTAATAAAAAAAATATATAAGTCTAAAAACCTCTTTTATCTTAATAAAATGTATCATAAAACAGCAAGGCATATCTATATTAATAACAGTATTTTATTCAAAAAAGAGGAAAATACTACTCACAATTTTAATGCGTAACTATAATTCAATTTTTTATTTAGAATATTCAACTAAAATTGATAACCTTAAAATTATAATGTAGTAACTAGCCTAAACTAAATTACTACATTATAATTTTAAGGTATCTTCGTCCTTTCTAATACATTAAAAAGTTGTTAAGTTTCAGCCCAACACTTGATCAACGACCTCTTCTTACTAGCTTTTCTAACTCTATCTTTGAATCCTCAAAACGGAATAAAGGCTTCATTGTTGAATAGTAGTTTTTGGGATCAGCGCAATGATCATAAGCAAATTTGGCATAGCTCAAACGATCATCTTCAAAGGTGATTAATTGTGCAAATATTCTGATTTGTTCAGAAGTTAAACACTTTAAATATTTTGTTTCACGTCTCGCGCTCTTTATTCTATCATCATCAAAGCGTTTATCTTTGATCATTTCATGGCTATTATTAAAATCAGTATTATTTGCTGGTGTACAAACTAAATCTCTGGGCTCTGACTGAGTAGGTATATCTGTTTTTTCATTAATCAAATCTTTCAAAATTTGACAACTAGGCAAAGTAGAAATACAAATAATTAAAATCAAACATTTAAAAATTCTCATAGTTTTTTTAAATAAAAATGGTTAAAAGATAGTGATGTGTTATAAATTTCAAATTGAATTGAAAGGCGTATTAGTTTGTTTTTTTGACAATTTTTACCAGAACTGAATTTTATCAATTAAAAAAAATATATAATTGTTTGAAAATCAAAGGTTAGATAAGAGGCACTTTGAAAGTGCCTCCTATCTTTGGCAAAAATTGTCAATGAACCATTAATTCTAATATTTTATCTTCTTGTTCTACGCTCTAATTCTCTTTTACTGTGATCCATTCTAAGCAAAGACTGCATATTTAAATAATAATCTTCTGGGTTAGAGCAATACTGGTAAGCATATTTGGCATATTTTAAACGGCTATGTTCCATTCTTAATAATTCTCCGATTTGGCGTATTTGCTTCGTTGACAGGCATTTCAATCGAGTAGTTTCACGTTGAGAAGTTTTGAGTTTATCATGCTCCATTCGTTTTCCTGCAATGATTTGATAACTATTTTGGTAAGTTCCTCCTAGAGCCGGAATACAGACTAAATGTTTATTCATTTGGTCTTTAGTAAGATCTTTTAAAATATCGCAACTAGAAAAAATAGAAAGGCAAAAAATTAAAGTACAAAGTTGAAGTATTCTCATGATTTCTTGATTTTGAGTACAATGAATTAATAACGATGACACAAGAATACTTCGATTCTAATTTTATTTCAAGGCAAGGATATTTGAATGTGGCATTTGATTGTTTGAAAAAGGGATTTGAAGTAATTAATGTTTTTTTATCGAAAAAAGTAGTTCGTTTATCGAAAAAACACTATGAGGAATGAATTTAACAGTCCAAATATTACAGCCCAATCCATTTCAGAAATTTAGTTTCTAAAATGGATTGGGCTGTAATCGCATTTAAATATAACCAATAAATTTGTCTAATTAACAAATGTAAAATTAGCTGGCACAACGCTAGTCGAGAAAGAATCAATGACAGTTCCCGAAGTCGTATATCTAAAAACTTGACCGTCCGAGGCAAAATCACCTGCATCAGATCCATAAAGATGATCTTTCGTAGTATCAAAGCCTAAACCATAGAAACTTCTAGCTATAAATACATTATCATCATTTGTAGTATTGGCTGTATTTTGTTGATATACTTGACCATTTAGGCTATAATATAAAGTACCTGCACCATCATAAACTAAACTGCTTGCGCCATTACCATTAACATCAAAACTGTTTTCAACAGTATTAGTAATGGTATTAATTTGCACTAATT
>CAKZLL010000224.1 GCA_937125475.1 uncultured Saprospiraceae bacterium
AGTAGAATTAGAGAATGCTACATTAGATGTATATCCTAATCCTGCTACTGCTTTTGTTAATTTGGATGTTACTTTTGAAGAATCAACTGAAGCATTTATGTTTATCACTGATGCTACTGGTAAATTGGTTCGTACACAAGATTTAGGTAATATCGTAAATGAGCGTGTACGTGTTGATGTTTCTAACTTAGCAGCAGGTACTTATTTTGCTAAAATCTCTACTAATGAAGGTGTTTTGGTTAAACGTTTCGTTGTAGCTAAGTAATTTCAATAAAAGTTGATGAAATAATTCTCATTGCTTTTAAAATTATTTGAAGTGGCTGTTTCCATTTAATTGGAAATAGCCATTTTTTATTTCCTTTCATTAAGAGAGGAGCAAAATTTATTTTTCTAGTTATTAAACGATTCTGTCATTTCGCTTTCATAACGAACATTTCATAGAAATTTAGTGAAATAATAGAAAATGTGACTTGACTCATTGGGGTAAAATGGCTTATACTTGCATTAGCAAATTAAAATCTACGTCCAAAACAAAATTGAAACAATGAAACAAGTTAAAAATTTAAGAAAAAAGAATTATCAACTCATCGCCGTTTATTGGGGAATTATCCTTACTGCAATTGTTTTTCTAGTAAAAGTACAAAATGTACAAGCTAGTTTGCCAGCAGGAGATTTACTTCCATAACAAATTTAAACCGCCAAAAAAAAACACACATTCTTAATGTAATTGACAGTCTTCTTATTGTAAGAAGACTGTTTGTTTATTATTAAGGGCATAATTCGAATAATTGAAATGACTTATTTATTTCTTCTCTTCTCTCCTTTATTATTTTTTTCTAGCATATCACATACTTTGTGATAAGTAATCACTCATCTAGGAAGCTGGTACTAATGTAAGTAAATATATTTCATTCTTACAAATTTGTGACATTACGAAAAAATTGAAGAACAAGATAAAAAGCATTTATCTGTAACTTGTCCCATTTATTTGCGTACTCAAAAATAATCCATACCCACAACAAATAAAATTCGGACTTATGCAAAAAGCTCATATTATTCAGCTATTCATAGCTGTTGTATCATGTATGACTAGCCATGCTTGCTTGGCTCAACCCTATTCTATCTCTTCTAAAGAAGATACTTACGCAACACTTCAAAATGCAATACAAATCAATCAAACTATTTGGGAAGATGAGCCTTTAATAACTTCAATAGGCTTTGATTTCGAGATAATGGGAAGAAATTTCAACAAAATGAGGATTCAAAATGGTCAAATTCATTTTGATGATTATATCTTTCTATCTCCTCTTGGAGGAACAGATTTGGAGGGAAAAGGTAAAAAAGCAACTGAATCTCCTATTCAATATCAACTAGAAGGTGAAATTGGTCAAAGGATTTTTAAATTAGAATTTAAAAATGCGGGCTTTTATAGTGGTACAAGAAGCGATTTTATACATTTTCAAGTTTGGTTATATGAAAGTTCTAACCAAATCGAATTTAGATATGGGCTACACCAAATTGAAGAAACAGCGATGATTTATGAGGCTATTCAAGGCCCATCAATCGGTATAGGAATATGGGCTTCGAATCGACAAACATTCAGTTTTAATGGTTTAAAAGGGGCAATTAAAGAACCAACAGGTTCAGACGGTAAAAATGTTTATAGAACTACTTATCAATGTCCATTTCTAAATGGCACACCAGCACCCAATACCGTTTATAAATTCAAAGCTAATACCCCTAAAAGCTTAATGGTAAACGAAAAACTCAATATTACATTTTTTAAGACTTATCCCAATCCTTTTTCTAGCATCCTAAATATTGAATTTAAATTAGCTAAAATAGATGATTTTAAGTTGGAATTATTAGATGTAAAAGGGCAATTGATTCAACAGATAGCAGCGCAAGACAATGCGCTCCCTAACCTGTATTCTTTTCAAATGAATGGCTCAAATTTAATAGGAGGAGTTTATGTTTGTAGGCTTACAACAGGGAATAAAATTTTAAGTAAGAAAATTTTCTTATCTAAGTAAAAAGAGCATATTTCATTAAAGAATGAAATACACTCTAAACTATAAAATTTATATAATAAAATATTTTTTACATAAAATCTGCTCTCAGCAAATTAATTGCTAAGAGCAAGATGACATTTTATATAAACAGTTTCTTGTTTTTAAGGAGTAATTATGACCATTTTGTAAATATCTTACAGAAGCAAAATTATGGGGATTTTAGTATAATACCAATTTTATAAAAATAGCTTTCTCTCAAAAAAAACTACTTTGAATTTTATGAAAAAACCTTTAACATTGCTTGGAGTAAGGTTTTTACTTTATCTTCTAGCTTATTTTTCTCTAAGGGATTATAGGATTTTATTTTTTTCTTTTTCCCAAAATATATTTTTTTATTTTATTAGTTTTAATTTAAAAAAATTAAAGCCCCAATAAATTTATAAGACCTATTGAGGGCGAATAAACAGTAAGTACTTATTATCAGTGGCTTACAAAGTATAAATTTTGTTTAAAGGGAATTTAGAAATATAGAAATTATGGATTTTTTATAAATATATTGTTGTTTTCAATGCGAAATTGAAAAATAAACTTTTATTTTTTAACTGTTTTCTCAAAGATTAAAGACGAGAAATTAAATATATTATATATATTATAACCCAAAATAGATTTAACAAAAATTTACGCAATAATCTTTTCTCAAAATTATGACTAGAAAAAAAAAAGAAAACCGTTTAATTAAATTGCTTAAAACCTTTACCAAAAAGGAAATTCAATCATTTGAAAAATTTCTCCTAATGGAAGTTGGAAAAACGACATTGGATTATAAATTATGGCTTTTCTTAAAAAAACTGTATCAAAATAAAAATTGGGACAACGATTTTGAAAAAGAGGTTATTGACTACTTATACCAAGGAGAACTTTCAAAAAGAGAAGCACTTTCAAAGCTAATGAATCGGTTAACTAAGCAAATCAAAAACTTTTTTAGTTACCTAGAGTTACAAGCAGACCCAATTTTAAAAGAAACTTTACTTACTAAAGCCTATGAAAAAAGAAATCTAAGGAAAGAATATGAAAGCAATCTCAAAAAAACAATCAATACAATACAACGATTGCCCATCCTTGATAGTAGAGATAATTTCTATTTACATCAATCACTTTGGAATAAATATAACTTTGATTTATCCAGCGGAAAAAAAATTAAAATTGAAGATCTAATTGCTGGATCAGAAGCTATTTATGAAGTATTTGTAACCGAAGATACCAAAATACAGCTTGAATTATCTTCTGTTTCAAGTACATTTAATATAGCATCTTTTAAAGCTAAAAGTATCCTGAATTATTATCAAAAGATTGTTTTTTTCTTAAAATCTCCATCAGAGAATGCCTTCAAAAAACTTAAAAAAGAAATCGTAGATGCTATTCTAAATCAAGAAATTCCAGCACAATATCATGAACATTTCTTTACTTATATCTTAAATTTTTCTATGAAAAGTTCTTTTAAGAACACTTCAGAAAAAGACTTCTATACTCAGCAAAGTTTTCAATTATATAAATTAGGAATCGAGCATAAAATATTATTTATCAATAATCAACTTCCTCCAGGGCATTTCTTTAATATCATTGCTGCTGCTTGTCATCTAAAAGAGTTTGAATGGGTAAATGATTTTCTTGAAACAAATAAAAATACACTTCCTCCTGATCATCAACAAGGTTCTATTCAAATGGCAAATATTATAATTCTATTTAATGAAGGTGCTTTTAAGGATGTTGTTTATCAAATTATTAATAGTCCTGATCTCAAAAGTCAAGATGTAGCTTATTTTTTAAGAGTTCGTTCTTATTTATTGCGATCGTATTATGAAATGGAAGAATATGATCGTTTATTAGATTATTATATTCCAAATGCTAAACAATTTTTAAAACAAAAACGCATTAAGTTTTCTTCTGATATTGTTAATAGAAATTATAATTTAGTTGAAGCTATTACTCAATTATCACTTTTCCAAACCAAGCGAAAAAAGATAAGTAAAACTGAATTATTACAACAAATAAAAGAACTTTCTCCCCTTGTTAGTAAGATTTGGGTACAAGAAAAACTTGATTTATTAATATAAATACTTTAAAGGGACGGATGGTTTAAAATCCGCCCCTTTAACTATTTTATACCTATTCAGTAACTCCTACCTTTAGTGTTTGACTTTCTGTTGCAGTTGTAGCGATAATTGAATATTGCCCTACGGGTAATGAACTAACATTGATACTGAATGTAGTTGCATTTGCTGGAATTTCCGCAGAAAAAACAAGCGTTCCACTAGCACTAAATAACTCTAGCATGATAGATTCCTCTACAAGTACATTTAATTTGATTGCTTGACGATCTATCTGATAGACTTCAATAACACCATCAACTGATGCAACTTGTGCAGGACTTTCCGAAAAATGTGCCTGAGTAGATGGAACAGAAATAAATGTTAAAACAAAAATAAATACGACAGAATAAACTAATTTTGACAGCTTCATTTCAATAGGTTTTAAAGCCTTGACAGGGATTCAAAAATTTGAATATGAAAAGGATTGTTTAAAATCGAAACAAAAAACTGTAGCGCTACAAGGTGTTTGTTTACTTAATAAATATGTGTTATAAAATATTATCTTGAATGATAGTTACAATGATTTAATGTATTTATACCAAATAGGTAATCACTATTAATCAAATTAACTATTTATTGATACTACAAAGATAAGCGAGAGGTTCTATCTAAAAATCATCAATTAGGACTATTATCATCTCCTTATTTCTAATGAGAAAAGACTACTTGTTTTTAGGTAGGGGTGTGTCTAATTCGTTGATTAATAGGTGGTTGTGTGTTTTTTTGAAATGGAGAGGAAATTTTTGATATAAGTAGAATGCATTATTTTTTTAGATAAAAATCAGGCATAGTGTAAATAAAAAAGGCTTTGAATGTTATTTCTAACACTCAAAGCCTTTTTTTAAATTGTAAAATAATTATTTAGCTAGGTAAAAAACGGTAAGTAATCGTTCCACACTGCTTATCTGGTGCATAAGGATTTTTCTTAAATTTGTATTTTTTAGCCGCTTCTTTAGCTAATTTTGTTAAATCACTATTGGAAGTTGTCGAGCCTCTCTGAGTAAAAACAGCCTCAACAACATTTCCATCAGGATTTACACAAACTTTAATAACTACTGATCCAAAATGTTGCGTTTTATTAACAGGTCTTCCTGGCTTCAAAACACCTCTTCCTGATAATCCACCGCCGACATCACCGCCAGCAGTTACTCCAGGCTTGCCTTTACCAGAATCTGCATCTCCATCCTTATCTCCAGATGGTCCAGGCTTCTTTTTATCTCCTTTGCCTTTACCTTTTTTGTCTTTACTAAAAGTAGAACCACCGATTGGTTTTTTCGGTTTTACAGGTTTTTTTACTTCTTCCTTCTTTGGTGTAGGTTTTTTTGGTTTCGGCTTTTTGGGTTTTTCTTTCTTAATTGATGGTGCATCAGTATCGTCCGTCACAACTTCTTTTGCAACAGGATCAGGAGTAGGCTCTGGCTCAGGAATAGGTTCTGGCTCTACTTCTTCAACGACTTCTTCTTGTACTTCCTCTGCTATATTTTCTTCCGCAGCAGGATTCGCATCATCATTTGCACCTAAATCCTCCGCACCAAAAGCAAGTGCTATTGCGTATGGTCCAGGGGCAGGATTTTGTTTAGAAAACAAATTGACTGTAAATAATATAAGTATTATAACTGAAACGATAGCCGCACCTACTCGACCATTCTTTTCGTATTTTTTTTCTTTTGCTATACTCATAATTCTATTTTTTTGATGAAATACATCACTGACAATCTTTACAACGCCTAAATTATCATTCTCGTGTGTGTGTATTTTTTTAGATGAGCTTTATTTTTAAAATGGCGTATTTCGTATGTAATCTTAACAAAATTTTAAGATTTTTATATTTTTTTTTAGATATAAAACCCTTAAAACTAGTTTATCTCAATAGACTTTATTCTAAATAATTTAGCTTTATACAAAATTATTTAGAATAAAATCTAATAAAGTAATGCTTACTTACTTGTTGGTTCAGTTGCTAAAATAGCACCTACTTTTAAGACGCGTGCTACATCCATAATTGCAACAACATGCTCAATAGGCGTTCCTAATTCGGCATTAATTACCAAAGTCGCTTTTTGAGGCTCTGCTTCTTTCGCTAACTCTGCTCGAACAGCCGATTCCAAACTTGATTTATTGACCGCATCACGATTAACAAAGTAAGAACCATCTGCAACAACAGAAACTGAAATAGTAGAAGGCGCAACTGTTTTTGAATTAGAGCCAGGCAATTTCAAATTTAGCGCATTCGGGCTAACCAGCGTCGAAGTCAACATGAAAAATATTAATAATAAAAATATAATATCTGTTAATGAAGACATATTAAACTCTGCATTAACGGCATTTCTCTTCTTTAGTCCCATTCTGTATTATAATTTTGAATGATTTAATAATAGAATGTCATGATTAATTGGCAGGTTCTTCTAATAAATCAATAAATTCCATAGATAAAGCTTCCATTTTAAAAACTACCTTCTGAACGCTAGATACCAAGAAGTTAAAGCCTAAAAATGAAATAATACCTACTAAAAGCCCAAACGCAGTCGTAATTAATGCTTGATAGATACCGCCTGCTAATTGATCTGGCGTAACGTTTTGAGTAGTTGCCATTTGGAAAAAGGCAGAAATCATACCTGTTACGGTACCAAAAAATCCAATCATTGGTGCAGCACCCGAAATTGAAGCTAATGTAGAAAGGTTTTTCTCTAGTTTGATAATTTCTAAGTTACCAACATTCTCAATCGCTGTATTAATATCACGAAGCGGTTTTCCGATGCGAGATAATCCTTTTCCAACCATTCTTGCAATTGGAGAATCAGTTGTTTCGCACAATTGTCTTGCGGCTTCAATATTGCCTCTTTGGACATTATTACGGATATTATACATGAAATTTTCATCGACCTGAGCCGCTGCGGTAATCGTCATATAACGCTCAATCAAAATATAGATAGCATAAGCTAATAAGACAAAGATAATGGTAACGATAATGATACCTAAAACTCCCCCCTCGCTAACAATTTTGAATAGACTAAAATTTTCTACGGTAGTGGTATCGGCAGCTAAATCTCCGCCTATCTCTTGAAAAAGCAAAATTAAATCCATGAAATCCAATGGTTTTAAGTTGTTCTGTAAATACTATTATAAATTAGATCAAATAATAACTCCGAATATTTGATATTATTTCAATGCTTACTTAATATTCAAGAATGAAAATTAAACAAATCTTATTTTTGACTAATAATTTTTGCTCTAATTAAACAGAAAATACAATTGTAAAACTATTAGAGCAAACATTTTAAAGGGTTTCGAATGAAAAAGAATTAGTCAAAAGTATATATTTATTTTGTTTTTATTCTTAATGGCTTATTATAAAGAAAAACAAACTAAAAACAAGCCTTTATTTAGTTTTTCTTCTTAAAAAAGAAATTATCTTAGAAGAATACGTAATTGTACAAAAATATTCTCAAGAAAGGTAATTTTTTTCGGAAAAAAATATTAGATATACGAATAACGCATAAAATTTTTATTTTACAGTCGTTTTTACATATAATCCAAATTATAAAATGTTATCAATTGATAATGACAGGTTTGTAAAAGTAAGTAAGGAATTAAAATTAAAATTACCTTAGGGACAAAAAAATAAATGGACTACCCAATATTGTGTGATGAATTTTACTTTTTACAAGGTACATTTTGCGTGGCATAGCGAGCTGTGTAAGGAAAAGGGAACACCTTAAAAAGTGAAATTTATAGCAAAATGGGGAGTTCATTTTTTGCGCGCTCCCTTAATGATTTTTTATTAAAAGATTAGAGAAATACACCTATTCTACTTGATCAAAATAGGTTCATTTAAATCATATCAGAGACGATATATAAAGTTTTTTAGTATGGATACAAAACAATCATACAGCAGAACTCAGAAAGCATTAGCTTGGTTAGTACATTGTTTTACCGCTTCAGGAATCATTTTTGCACTTTTGGCAATTATTGCTGTAAGTGAAAAGGAGTTCGTTGATGCTGTTTTATATTTAGGGGTCGCTTTTATCATTGATGGCGTTGATGGTATGTTTGCAAGAATGGTAAAAGTTAAGGAGGTTTTGCCTCATTTTGATGGGAGTTCAATTGATTATGTGATTGATTTTACAACTTATGCGGTTATTCCTGCTTTCTTTTTTTACCAAGGAGATTTATTACCAGAAGATCCGACATTAAAATGGATGGGTCTGATTGCTATTTTATTATCCTCTACTTTTTATTACGGAAAAACAACTTATGTAACGGAAGATTTTCATTTTGAGGGTTTTCCTGTAATGTGGAATTTAACGGTTTTCTACCTCTATTTTGTCTTTGGTTTTACGCCTATGCATAATTTAATTGTTGTGATCTTTTTAGCTATTCTACACTTTATTCCACTAAAATATCCTTATCCAAGTCAGACACGAGAACATAAAACTTTGAATTGGGGATTTAGTGTTTTATGCTTCGTAGTGGGAGGAATAGCAATTTTCCAGTATCCAGATGTACAAAGTTGGGTCAAATTATTGGCTAATTTAGTAATTGTTTATTTTGGAGGAATGACAATATATAAAACCTTCTTTTATTATAAAAAAGATGGTAAGTGATTGATAGTTAGTTGTTTATGTTTTTTTTGTGGAGCATTTTTGAGCTAAGTAAAAAAAACACAGTTCTGTCAAAATTCGATTGTAGTTCTTTTTTCTAAAATTTTAACATTTAAAATACCGTTTAAAGACAACCTTATACAAAAATGCGCGTATCTTATTAATTAATAAAACACTAATATTATATTAAAAAATATTTACACTCTTGATGCAAAGTATAATGAATAACGATAAAAAATTCATTTGAGATCTGATATTAATTTAAATGTCATAATAGTTGATTTTTGTGCCTACTGGCATAATCTTAGTGCTTAATGCTATTAAACAAAATAAAGCAAGTGACACTGATTTCAAAGTTATACTTACTATACTATTAACAAACACCGTTGCGCAATGAAACAAATACTGTTGTTATTCGCTTTGTTCATTATAAGCTATCTAAAAATTTCGGCACAAACAAATCCCAATTCCGTTTCTGATACACTAGTCTCTTATTTAAACCGTGTTATTCAAGAGGAGGATGATATTATCCCTGATGAAGACGGACAGGTTCAAAATGTTTCTATTTCTGAAAACGCTGTTACTGTAACACTCTCATTATCACGAGATTTTTTAAACGATCTTCATGAAGAAGATCTAGATGAAATTAATGAACATCTCTTACCTTTATTGCCTAACTTCAATATTCCCAATTATTTTGTGGGTGTTGATGTAAATGGTCAATTTGTACCTTTATCAGATTTTTTGGATGAAGATGAAGTAGTTCGGATGCCTATCGCAATGTCTAACGAGGATAATCCTGATGAGGTAAGCGAAAAAGGGGGAGAGAGCGAAATTCCTGATTTTTATACATCTATTCCTACTATTATTAAAAAAAAGGGGACACTTTCAAAGAAAACGGTCTGGTTAAGTGCTGGTCATGGCTGGTTATACAAGCATAATCGTTGGAAAACACAGCGGAAAAATAAAAATGGTATTGTCGAAGATTTTGGAACAATCGAGGCAGTTAACCATTATTTATTGCGTTATTTAGAAAATGCAGGTGCAAATGTCTGGACGGTTCGAGAGCGTGATATGAATACCGATGAAGTCATTGTTGATGATGAAAGTAAAGGTTTTTCTACTCGTGGTTATTGGTCGAAAAGTGGTTCTAAAGGCTATGGAAAAAATTATCGTTATGTTTATTCTAAAGGAAAAGTAACTGCGGCAGCAACTTACACTCCAGAAATTCCAAAATCGGGTTGGTATTGGGTATCCACTTATTATAGAAGCGGAGGCAATCGCTCCAAAGATGCAAGATACCTTATTCGTCATGCTGGCGGGGAGTCTGTTGTCACAGTTAATCAAGAAACTCATGGTATGACTTGGGTTTATTTAGGTCGTTTTTATTTTGAAAAAGGTTCTACTGGAAGCGTTACAATTACCAATCAATCAAAAGATATTAATCAAGCAATTATTGCGGATGCCATTCGTTTCGGTGGAGGCAAAAGTTCTGTCCCTGATCCTGTGGGCGGTCTGAGTAATAAACCACGTTTTGAAGAAGCAGCATTATATTATACGAAATATCAAGGTTATCCGCATGGCACAAGTGATGTTGCAGTTCGACCACGTTACGCAGAATGGGAATTGGCGAAAGGTGATTGGGCAGAACGTCGAAATGCTTGTTACATCTCTTGGCACACAAATGCAGGAAGAGGAAAAGGAAGCGGTACAGAAACTTTTATCTATAATGGAAAATATACAAAAGGAAGTCCAAGTTTAAGGAAATTCATTCATCGAGAAGTTGTGAATGATATTCGTAAAGAATTTGATCCTAGTTGGGTGGATAGAGGGCAAAAATCGGCTAATTTTGGCGAATTACGCAATCTTAAAACCATGCCTGGAGCATTGATTGAGATTGGATTTCATGATCATAAAAAGGATGTAGAAGCCTTGAAAAGCCCTCGTTTTAGACAATTGACAGCTAGAGCAGTTTATCAAGGTATTGTTCGATATTTTGCAGCAAAAGATCGTAGAAAACCAGTTTTTCTACCAGAACCTCCCACGCATTTATCTGCCGCTAATGTAGGAAATAGTTCGATTACATTAAAATGGAAAGCTCCTGTTTCTGGAGGTGCTGGAGGCGATAAAGCGACGGGTTATAAAGTTTATGTCAGCACACATGGCAAGGCATTTTCGGAAGGAATTCCTGTAAAAGGGACTTCATATACCTTACTAAATTTAGCGAAAGGTACGTCTTATTTTTTCAAAATAACTGCCACAAATTCAGGTGGAGAATCATTTGAAACGGCTGTTGTTGCAGCTAGAACGCCAAAAAATGGTGGTAAAAAAGTAGATTTTCTAATTGTTGATGGTTTTGATAGATTGGATAAAACCGCAGCTATTCGCCAGAATGATGGCGATTATTTGGGAATTACTCAGCGTCATTTTTTAGATCGGATGAATAGCTATGATTATGCTGTTTTGCATGGTCGAGCATTAGCAAAAGCTGGGTATAGTTTTGATGGTGCGACAAATGAGGCGGTTTATGATGATCAAGTTATTTTGACAAAATATCCTGCAATTGATTGGTTCTTAGGAGAAGAGTCTTCTAAGGATAAATCATTAAATGCAAAAGAACGCCAATTGATTGCACGTTATTTAAATAGCGGTGGTGCATTGATGATTTCTGGATCTGAACATGCTTATGAATTATCTCGAGATAAAAAAGGGGTTGCACCTAATTTTTATAGGAAATATTTGAAATCTGCTTTTTACGCAGATGATGCAGAAACCTATCAATTTAAAGGAGCTGGTCAATCAGGGCTGACCAACTTAAAAGGTAAGTTTGCGAATGGTTTTACTTCTAATTTTTATCACGTTGATTTTCCAGATGTAATTGTACCTTACCAAGGCGCAAAAACGATTTTGAGGTACAATGGTGGTTTAGGTGGTTCGGCTGGTGTTGCTTATTTGGGTAATGATTTCAAGGTGGTTAATTTTGGTTTTCCACTAGAATCTATTCCAGATGAACGCACTCGAAATAATATTATTGGTCGTTCGGCTAATATGTTGATTTTGCCTAGCAGCAAAAGTATTGAACTCTTGATTGATTTCGAAGGAAAACCAAATAGAGGGAAAGTCAATATAGAGAAATTACCTAATCCTGCTAATATTTCGCCAGCGCCTTTTGTGGATGATATTGCAATTGACCTAAGAAAAATTCCGACTGGTAAAGCTAGTTTTACCCTTCGAGACAGTATGGGGAATCGAGTTAAAGTAGTCAAATGGTCGCATCGAAAAGGGCAGAAAAAATACTTAAATGCTGGGAGTCAATTATCTGCTGGTGTTTATGATTATGAAATTATAATTGGAAGTCGAACACTAAGAGGCAAAATTTATAAGAAGGGCTAAAATTGTTATGATTGTCTCAAAGCATTATAATAATTTATAGAAAATCGGAATAATTCAGTATTGATATAATACATATTTCAATTAAAGGTGTCGTATATAAAACCTTTTCTTTTGAATTTATACTTCGTTGAAAATACTCGACAAAACTAGGCCATGCCTGCGTTTTTAGCCTCGTCTAAACTCAAAATAAATAATTTTATTTATACGTCATCCTCAATTGAAATGCATATAAGCAAAAAACTCTTGATTATTATTTTTGGTTCATTGACAATTTTTGCCAGAATGAATATTTTTTTAGTCCAACGGTGGCTTGCCCCGTTGTTTCTCAAGAGGTTAGAGCAACGGGGCAAGCCCACATTGGACTTAAAGACAAAAATTATCAATGAACCATTATTAATAACAAGGCTGTTTACTTTAGTGTTAAAATGAATACAATGCTAATAATTGAAGTGCATTTTATCTTATTTTCTACTAAGATTTTCGCGCTTTTTTCTTAGCCATTTTAAAATTCCAGATTGATTATTTCGTTGTTCTTGGTGTAAAAAATCATTCATTCTTTTAACATCAATCAACCCTAATAACTGTCCATTTTCGTCTTGAACAACAAAATCCGAAATGCCTTCTTCTTGCATTTTAGTAAATAAAGTATCCATGAGTTCGGTCGGATGTACAATCACAACTCGATTAGAAGCGTAAGACAAAACAGGATGAATTTGATGATTGTTTTGGATGGCTTTGACGAGTGAACCTCTTGTAATAATTCCTCTAAAATCGCGATCTTCACCTTGTATAACATAGTCACCTCGTAAATCTCTTTTTAAATAAGGTTCTGCTTCTGCAATGCTCATTTCTGGTGTGAAAACAGTAAACTCGGTGCGCATTATTTCTCTTGCAGTACGTTTTTTGAGCATTTCGCTGACCTTTACCATGCGATATTCACTTGGTGCAGCAATAAAAATAAACACACCAATAATGCCTAAAGTAAAGTTTTCGCCAGATTGTACCGCATAAAAAATAAAGCCCAGTGCAAAGACTTGTCCTATAAGAGATGCTGCTCGTGTAGCATTTAAACGAGAGAACTTCATAGATAATAATGCTCGGAAAATACGACCGCCATCCATTGGAAATGCAGGAATAAGATTAAAAACAACCAATAATAGGTTTAAAAATAAAACAGCAATCATAAATTGAATAGCGTCACCTTGATAAAAAACATCTGGATCAAAGATATTAACATTCAAATTGCCTTGGATCAGGAAAAAGAGAATAGCGATTAAGATCGCAATCACAACATTAACCAAAGGACCAGCAATAGCCACAACAAATTCTTGAATCGGTTTAGTCGGTAGTTTGGTTAGTCGTGCAACGCCTCCAATGGGTGAAAGAATAATATCAACCGTGTCAACGCCATAACGACGTGCAGCAAAAGCATGACCTAGTTCGTGTAAGACCACACAAATAAATAATGAACTGACAAACAGAGACATAATAAGCATTGTGTTCCAGTCTTCGGGTTCGACAGTCCAACCATCATTGAGGCTGATGACTTGATAAAAGATATAGAGAAATAACAAAGGAAAGGACCAATGTATTTTCAAAGGAATGCCGCTGATTGTTAATATTTGGAATGATTTGCCCATTTAAATAAGGATTTGCTGTTCTGATTGTTGGTTATAATAGTTGTTGTATTGATCTTATTTACTATTACTTCAACAAACATACGACCAATAATGTTATCTTGTCTTATATCAATTCATCTTTTTATTCGACGTATGGAAAATTATTATTCGATTTGTGGGTGTTATGGTACAAAATAGGGCAAGGCATGCCTTTGCTCTACGGGATTATCGTGCATTTTCAAAAAAATCAATTATTCTTTGATCAATCATAATATCTCTTGGTCGGATTGGCGTTTTGAGCACGATGCCGCCCAAAGTTGTACAGCGACTAAGCGCAACGTAAGTTTGACCAGCCGCAAATGCACCTCTCCCTAAGTTGACAATGATTTTTTCAAAGGTTTTTCCTTGGCTTTTATGAATGGTAATCGCCCAAGCTAGACGAAGTGGATATTGTTTGTATGTTCCTATCGGCTTGCCTTCAAGATCGCCTTTTTCGTTGAGGCGATATTTGATAATATCCCATTCTTCGCGTTCAACTTCTAGATTTTTGATCGTGCCTTTTGCGTCTAGTATTTCTACAATTATTTGATTTTGAGTAAGTTGTATGATTTTTCCTATTGTCCCGTTTACATATCTTCGTTTCTTATCATTTTTAACAAACATCACTTGAGCACCTTCTTTCAACCGCAAAATTTCTTCGGCAGGAAAAGTTCTGCCACTCACATCACCTACCGTTGAAGAAGGAAAAACGACTTGTGGCGTAAGCAAACGTTTGAGCCGTTGCTCATTAAGTTGATTAACAATAAGATTGGTCACAGCCAAAGTGATATAAAAATCATCATCTTCTAAATCTGGATCATAACGTTCGTTCAGCGTTTCAAGATCATCATAATCAATCCGATTCATTCGAACACGATCCAATAAACGAACAAAACCACGATTTTCTTGGCGATAGACTTTGTACAATTCCACCATTTCAAAATCATATTCACTGAATACTTTGGCAGAAAAAAAATACGGACTATCATAATTAGAAGTCATCAAAACCATTTCTTCTTCGGTCGAAATGACAGGTGGTAATTGGAATAAATCGCCAAAAAAGACCATATGAACACCTCCGAAAGGTCGAGGATCATTGCGATTGATACGGAGAAAATAATCAATATTATCCATCATATCCGCTCTAATCATCGAGACTTCATCTATAATAATCAAGTCAACCTTTTTGTATAAAGACTTATTTCTTCGAGGACGAATATCAGCTTTAGAAAGTGCTTTAGGAGGAAAACCAAAGAAGGAATGAATAGTTTGACCACCAATATTTAAAGCTGCAATACCTGTTGGAGCGAGCGTTACTACCTTTTTTTGGGTAGTATCTCGAAAGAGGCGAAGTAGTGTAGATTTGCCTGTTCCAGCTCTTCCTGTTACAAAAAGGCTTTGGTTCGTTTTTTCTAAGGCATCTAAAACGTACTTAAAATCATCATTTAATTCAATCGGAGATAAGCTATTTGACATAATTCCAATGATAAGAATAATTATGGGTTTTTTAGATAATTATGACTAAAATTATTTATAAGTTTAACGTTAATAGACTTGTTCGGCGGTAGCTGATGGAGTGAGACGGCAGGAAATTTTATTTTGAACGAGGCAAAATTTTTCGGAATAGCCATAGCTATTGCTAAAAATTTTAACGAAGTACAAAATAAAATTTGCCCGTCGCAGCCCATTAAACTGCTGCGGAACAAGTCTAATAATTAGAAGGAATGATAATCAGGAAAATTACCCTTTTTTCCACTTATTGATTTTTTTAAAAATAGCCTCTTGCCATTGTTCAATAGTATCTTCGGGCGCAAGTTGAATAACCGCACATTCTAAATCACCAAGTTCTTTGGATTGTTCAATATAATATTTACCTGTTTTGATTGAATTTTCTGTACCAGGATAAATGAGTGCCACTTTTTTAGCTTTATAATATTTAAGGTATGCATAAAGTTGTCGAACATCACTGTGAGAGGGTTTCCCATTTCCAATATTTTTCCATTTAGTATCCAAAACGATACAATCAGTGGTATTAGGATTAATCACGATATCTGCTTGCATATATAATGCCCTTGATTGATTAGCGGTATATTTCCAGAAATTTTGTGTCAATTGAGATTTAATAATATCAGTCGCTTGATTTTTACGAGTCTGTATTTGTAAACTTTGATAAACAAACCTTTCCCAAAGTGCGTTCATATCAAATAAGAGGGCAAGCACATCATTTTGTCCTCGAATAATGTCGGGATGATGATTGAGGAGGATTAATTCAGCTATTTGTAAAGCTTGGCTGTAATGCTCATTTTTACGATTATAATTGATTTTTTGAAAAGTATAGGCTTGAACATTTATATCTGCAACTTCTGGAAAGTTGAGTAATAATCGCCCGATTCGGCTATGTAATTGTTGATATTTATTAATGCGTTGGAGTAATGATAGTGTTTTTAAGAGAATCTGATGAATTTGATGCTCTTTATCGTACGTTGAATGTTTTACAAAAAAACGTTCTTGATGGATATAATTGTGCTGAATATGTTGGGCAAACTTTAATTGACCTTTGAGTGCTGTGATATTTCCTTCTTTTTTGCGATATTTTTTGATTAGCCCTCTACGCATTAGATATTCAACTTCTTCTACAAACATCTGAAAGTACAACTCTAAAATAGCATTAGGTTTTATTTCGAGATCTGCACTTTGTGAGGCTGTCACTTTTATTAAACCAACGGATTGAAGCATGTCAATCAGTCTTTTTCTCCATGTTTCTTTGGCTTCTTCTGACGCGTTTCGTTCTGTTTTGGGGAGAATTTCAATGGTTAAATCGCCGATTTGTAACACGCCTACATATTCACAAAACTTAACGCCTCGATGAATCAGACTATAATAAGGCACGCCTTTTTCTCCATAAAAAGCCTGTAATGTTTTTAATTGATCTTCTGATAAACACTGCTTGCCTTTGTGTGTCCAAAGCCTTTGATGCTCGAATACGACGATAGATTTTGTTGTTTCTGACATGAGTTATCCGATCAATTTTTCTAATGCTTTCAAAAATTTATCTTCTTTTTCGTCTGCTTCACACTTCCGATAATCAATGATAGTAAAGATATTTCTTTCTTCTAATCTATTAGATTCATAATGATCAAATTTTGGAAAAACATCCTCATTATTATCATCAAGTTCAACAAAACCACTACCTAAAACTAAACCAATCTTTCCAAAATCACCGTAGAAATATTCTTGTAATAAAGGGATAATTTTTTTATAAAAAGCATTTATCAAATCCTCTATGCTTTCTACTTTCATAAAATAACTATGACCAATAAGATGATCTTTATCTAATAATTTACGAATACGTTTATTAATTTTTCTTAAAATAACCTCCAAATTAATTTTGTTGAAGTATTCAGCTTTCCTTAAATTTATGCCTTCATAATCTTTGCCTTTATGCATTTTTTCCCAAATATCCTTGCGATTATTGATTAGCTCATTAGTTCCGCCTAATAGGTTTAAAAGTTGAGTTTCTGCTTTCATATAGTTTGGATCATTCCAATCTACCTCTTCATTTTGCCAAAGTAAACTACTATATAATTTACTATGTAATTTATTAGATGCGACCAATTCTGGTTTTGGAGGCATTTCTTCAAAAGAAAAACGACGACGTAATGCAGAATCTAAGGCTTCTACACTTCTATCAGCGGTATTCATTGTACCAATAATATAAACATTTTCAGGCACACCAAATGTATCTTTACTATAAGGTAATTTCAAACTGATTTGCTCTGCTCTGCCTAATCGTTTATCTGTTTCTATCAATGTAATTAGCTCTCCGAATATTTCAGAAACATTCCCTCGATTAATTTCGTCAATAATGAGAATAAAGGGTTTTTGTGAATTGTCTTCTGTCTTCTCTTCGTATGAAAAATTAAGAATATAATCTATAATTATCGGATCATAAGAAGGATAATTAGGTTGATCTTTATCGAAAAGTATTTTTTCAGCCTTATCATATGCTAGAGACCGACTACCTTTGGGATCACTTATCTTATTTTGAGTTTTTATTGCAATTGAATAAGCATTTTTAAATAAGTAAAATGGATAACCTTCATTTGTTTTTAGTACAAAAGAAGAAGTGTTACTACTTTGATCAGGAAGTTGTTTTAATAAATCGTCATATAGTTTTTTAAAATCTTCTCGCGTAGGTTCGTTGTTTTTGTTGTTGTGTTTAACTGTTTTGGTTGTTACTTCTTGAGCTTTTTCACATAGCTCTTTAAATATACCAGATTTGACTGGATAAGAAATTTTATCGTTATTCGTTTCGGGCTTAATACCTTCTACAAAATCTTCGTAACTCATACTTTGATGAAAAGTAGTGAAAGCGATTTGTCCTTCTTCTACTTTTTTATCAAATATTTTTTTGACTTCACTTCTATCATTTGGGATAGTTATTCCACAAATTTCGAGTGCTTTATTAATAGTATGATAAGTTTTTCCTGTTCCAGGAGGGCCAAAAAGTATTTGATTGAGTGGAATATTAGGATCAATAATGTCCATTTCTGTATTTATTGTATCATCAATTGCTATTTCAATGGCAGTTCGATGGTGATAAAATATATCTTTAATGTCTTTTTTATT
Organism: uncultured Saprospiraceae bacterium; assembly: GCA_937125475.1. Lineage (GTDB taxonomy): Bacteria > Bacteroidota > Bacteroidia > Chitinophagales > Saprospiraceae > CAKZLL01. Next base: position 18,444 of record CAKZLL010000224.1, read on the forward strand.
TTTAACAATGGCAATGTTTTCTTGATAATTCGTCTCTTCAATTTTAAATGGCTTAAAATCTTCTTGCCATTCTACAATAAGTTTCCTACCGTCTTTAGGATTGGCTTTTACAACACCTAGAGCATAAACATGAAGAATATAAATACTCCGTTGCTCTGTATAGGTTGTTTTTGCGGCTATTTTGCTGCCGATTTTTACATTTTTGACTTGATTGATATATTTATTGTGATAACCATTTTCCCAAATCCCTTCTTTTTTGAATCGTTCTAATTGATCTCCGCTTCCATCCCATTTAAAGCCAACACAATAATATTGAATATCATAATTCTTTTTTACGAGTGGTGCAATTTGTTTTGGTAGGCTTTGATAGGCACTTTTGTTGTGAATATTATCATAATAATTAGAAAAAGAAGGAAATAGAAAATGCTTGTTTTTTTGAAGCTGGGTTTTTATTTTCTTTAAATCTTTTGAGAGCTTTGTTTTATTACGTGCTTTTTGTATTGCAATTAGGCTATCAATGTCATAGCCTTTTATTGTAAAATAACCTGCTCCTAAATCTAATTTTTTTAGTCCGCCAATGGTTCTTTTATATAATTCAAGAAATTGAAATTCTTCGTTTAATAATATGATCCTATCATTGGGATTAATCCAAGAAATAATAAAATCTGGACGATCAAATGCGATATGGTAATAAATGAAAGCTTCGTTTTCTATTTCTTTTTTTAGTTGTTCAATGTTAATTTCAATAGGGTGAATGAACGGTGGAAAATGCTTATTGGCTCTTGCCATAAGCTCAGGATGAAGGGCATCTAATTGAAATAATTTACTAGTTGGTAAATCATATTCTTTGAATTTGTTGCAAGAAATACTTACCAACGGTATTTTTTCTGTCAAAGTGCCTATAATCGTTTTGTCATTACTGATAAATATCACATTGTCTCCTATAGAAGCCTTAGTATAGACACCCGTTGCCGCCCATCTTGATGGATGAGTATCATTATAAGTCTTTGAATTTTGATTAAAATCGTTTAGTTCAGCTTTATTAGCTTTTACGATAAGTGTTTGAGTCATAATTAGGGAATTATTGAATGGATAATGCGAATTAACAAAGAGCCGCGAAGCTAATTATAAAAAATACTAAAAAAAAATAAAGGCATGAAAAAATTATTATTTTATCAATTTCAGCTTTGTTTAATATTATAGGCGTTTCTAGGAGAGGCATGATTTAAAAAAAATAAAAATTTTATTCTAAAAAAGTGTTACCTATTCTATTTTTTACGTCTTTAGAGTATAAATTAGAAATACAATGTCACATTTGACCTGTTTTTTGTAAAAAATAAAAATAAAGTAAGACCTAAGATACGCTTTAGTGTTGTGAGAACAAAAAAACAATTAACTATAAGAACAAGAGTTTTCCACAATACGTATATTTAACTTTCACTAAAAATGAGTATTAAAAGCAAAGTAAATTTTTAAAGTAGATTGATTGTACACTGATAGTTTTCTCATTTTGATGTTCTTGCTCGCGGTATGAGACCGCGAGCTTTTTTTTTGTATAAGGGAACGCGCAAAAAATAATCTCCCCATCTTGCTATGAATTTTACTTT
>CAKZLL010000225.1 GCA_937125475.1 uncultured Saprospiraceae bacterium
AATGCGCGTCATGCTTTAACAAAAATACAATTAAAGGCAGTTTTAGCCATTATTCAACCTGCTTTGCGCAAAAAAATAGCGGCAAAAGGTGATTGGACTGGCAAAAATATTTGGATCGATCCAATTTTAAGAGATTATACTGTGCCTTTGCAACAACGAAAAGCATCAGATGGAATTTTGACAGTCGGTCGAGGAAGTCAAATAAAAGTGGACTTTGATAAAGTGCTACGATTGTTCATTTATTGGAAAAATGGAACGGAGAGTACGGATTTAGATTTGTCTGTTATTCAATTTGACGAAGATTTTGTTTATCAAGGTCATGTGAGTTATACTGAATTGGCGGATGATGGTATCGTGCATTCTGGAGATATTACAGATGCGCCTATTGGTGCAGCGGAATTTATCGACATTAGTTTGAAGGCGGTCAAAAAGGAGGTTCGTTATTTGGCGATGCAGATTTATAAATATAGCGGAAATAATTTTTCGGAAATTGTAAGCCATGCAGGCTGGATGATGCGAAAATCAGTTTCTAATGATATGAAAACCTTCGATATAAAAACGGTCGTCAATAAATTTGATGTAAATGGTGCAAGTACTGCGGCTACTCCGTTGATTGTGGATTTGAAAAATGAAACAATTATTTTTACGGATTTGTATGTTTCGGGAGCTTCTTTATATAATAATGTGGAAGGTTCAGTTGATAATACGTCTCAAATCGGTAGAGAATTGGCGCGTTTCACGAAGACCCGCCCAAATATGTATCGCTTGGCACAATTGCATCAAAAAGCACGAAATGGACAAAAAGTAAAAGAAAAGGAACTTTCTGATATTACTTTTGGTTTGAAAGATTGCGATTACAATGTATCAGATATTGAAACGATCTTATCTGAGTTGATCTAATAGATTTGTACAAGAACTAGTAAACTTATTGTAAAAATAAAGGCTTATAAAACACTTCCTTCTATAGAATCAAAATCTAAAATTTAGTGTTTCTGATTTCCTTTTTTTTACAAAAAAATTAATAAAGGCTTATGACGCACTTCCTTCTGAATTGGTATCTTTAGTGCTTCTGATTTCCTTTCATTTTACAAAAAAGATCTTAATAAGAGGACTATAAAACACTTCCTTCTAATTCTTTAAATTTAGTGTTTTTGATTACTTCTTATTAAGATCTTTTTTATTTTTAAAGGGCTATTTCTGCATTTCAAGCGAATATGCAAAATCAATTTTTAAAAAAAATCGGGCAGAGTATTGGGAATTATAAGACTAAAATTGCGTATCGTATTTCATAGGAAACTGCACTGGAATATCTTTGTTACTTTCGCCTAAATTCTGACGTAAGTCAATTTCAATACCTCTGGCAATCGTAGAAATCGGAACATCATTAGCCGTTCCTTCAAACGGGTTTTCGCCTGTTCTTCCAATCCGTTCCATCGTGTGAAAAATCCAAGCAACAATGACATAAAATGGAATTGAAAACCAAACAAAAATATCGCCTATAATCGGATGGTTTTCCATAAGATCAACGCCGATTTCTGCAAACTGAGGCACTAAAGCCAAAGGAAGTAACAAGACAAACATCCACATGAAAAAGTGATTGAGTGTCGCAAATTGCCTTGGATAAGGGAAGTTTTTAATCCGCTCACTTTTTCCTTGAAGTGTAAAGAACTCTTGAAGCACGCTTTCCAGTTCCAAAAATGAAAATTCCCAAATTATCCCTTTTTCTTTTAATTTTTTGAGATGATGCGATTGCAAATATAATAACGCAGTTTGTTTATTATTTTTGCTCATCACATATTCCATATCTTTATCAGAAATGTAAGGCTTTAGATCAATTTCTACTGTTGAATCTAATTCTGGCGGATGAGCATTATCTTGATATTCTTGATTAGTTTTATCATTGATAGCTGTCTCCCAAGATTTAGGCTGACGCATGGCATGACGTAGAGCGGTCATCCAAGCGATATGACGATAAGTCAATGTTTTGATTTCGCTTTGTATTTCCTTTTCTGAAAATGGTTTTTCTGTATGTTCATTGGTCAACATATCTTGCACGAACATACCAAAAGTTCGTGAAGTATTGACAATACCACCCCAAATTTTGCGGGCTTCCCAAATCCTGCCATAAGCCGCATTATTCTGAAAACCAATAACAAACGCTACTGCCGTACCAATCAAAGCCAAAGGTGTCCAAGGGATTTTTAGCCAATGTAGATCCAAGAAATAATAAATCGCAACCCAAAAAACACTCATTCCTAAAAATAAAAAGGTCTCATATCGCGTCCACCAAGCCATTTGAGAAGCAGAGTAAATCTTCTTTGTAAACATAATTTTTATTTATTCCCTATTCCAAAAATATATAATTAATACCTAAACTTGCTTGTCTATTCTTTCTTATAAAAGGAGCATCACTAGCTGTAATATTGGTTAATCCATGATAATAACTGGCATTTAGTCTAAGTTTGCTAGTTAAACGATAATCTATCCCAATTGTTGGCCCAAAATCAATTTTGTTGAATTCAACCTTTGTTGTTCTTTCTTCTGCATAAGGCTCATCAAATAATACACCGAAGGCTTCATAATCTGAATTGGCAAAGAGAAAAATCATGGGCTGAACACCTGCTTTTATGCCTACCTTCCCAATATTAAATCGACAATACATAGGAAGACCTATATAGCTAGAATGGAGCTTGTCTTGGAAAGAAACGTACCCTATTTTACCTCCATTGTCCAGAATTATCTCTACATTTTCCGCTTTTTCTATTCCTTCAATTTGAACCCATTTCGCCTCGATGCCAAGATAGAATGATCCAATTGCTTTTCTTTCTATGAATATTCCTAAATTGCCTGATAAATTGAATTTAGCTTCAAATGGAATAGATTGCATGGCGGATGTCGAATAGGTAATCTTGCTCAATCCTATATCTGCGGTCGCGCCTATTATTAAATCTTGAGACTTTAAAGAGTTGATACTTATTAATAGCATTAGACCCAAAAGGAAACTTTGTTTCGTTTTCATGTTTTTCTTTTTATGTTATAAAATATTAGGATTAATCAATTAAACGTTTGATGACTCTAAGTTTGTGAGTGTGTTGTTGT
>CAKZLL010000226.1 GCA_937125475.1 uncultured Saprospiraceae bacterium
CTCCTTTGAGGGTCGAATGCACATTGACAACCGTTCCGCCAAATCCATAGATTTCTTTTTGTACATAAGTAATAGAATCGTTATCTGTAATCGTAACTGGATTAGTATATTTATTTTGTTCTAAAGAAAATTGTGGTGCATCTAAACGATGAATAATTCGGGTATCTTTAAAGCCCCTTCCTTTGAGTGTGTTATTAATATAAGGCTGTCCGACAAATTCATATAACCGATTAAAAGCATTACTATTATTGAATACTAAACTGTTTTTGATATAATTTCCAATTGTCGGAATATTGTTAGGAGCACTATTGTCATAGGAAACAGGCGTTTGAGGTGGGCGAATTGAATCCGTTATCGTTTGCATATCTTTAGTGACAAGAAGACCTTTGTGTTTGTATAATAAGTTTAGTTTTTCTAAAGCTAAAAACGAAGTAGGCATATTAACTAAACTCGCTGGATAAAAATATTTCAGCGTATCTATATTGTAAGTAAAGGAAGTAAAAGTGGGTGTGTCAAAACTATCACGGTCGATTTGAGTGTATAAGATTTGAACTTCATATTGCGCTGGGTTTTTGAGAATATCACCAAACTTATCTTTATTTTGATTTAATAAAGTAGTCAAAACATTTCCATCTTCTTGTTGGCAACTGCTAAAAAAGAGCGCGATTAATAAAAAATAAGCTATCTGTTTCATAAATAAACATTAAAGTCGCATGGTTTGAATAAAAATAGTACAGACGTTTTTTGTCTGTTTTAATGTAAAATTAGCATTTTAATTAATTCTGTCCGACTACTGAATTAATAATTCGATTAAATAGCTCAGATTATGCACTTTGTTTTTAATCACCGACTACAAATCGACCAATCCGTTGTTCTCTTTTATGATTGTGTAATATTAATAAATAGATGCCTTTGTTCCACGGCATAAAACAAGGCAATCAAAAGAATAGTAATCGTTTTTTTTATGAAATGGATATTAGTTAAAAGATTAGGTAAAGTAGAAATACGGGACATATCTAGAACAAAAAAGGTCGAACACTTTTATCATGTTCGACCTCTTTTACCTCAATCAGAAAAATTACACTTCCGAACCAAATACAGAACCAATATATTCTCTATTCATTCGAGCGATATTATCCCAAGAGATTTCTTTTGGACATTCTGCCTCACAAGCGCGAGTATTAGAACACATTCCAAAACCTTCCTCATCCATTTGAGTAACCATTTTATTGGCACGTTTGCTACGTTCTACCTGACCTTGTGGCATCAATGCCAAGTGAGATACTTTTGCAGCAGTAAACAACATTGCAGAAGCATTCGGACAAGCCGCTACACAAGCACCACAGCCAATACAAGCCGCTGCATCCATTGCTCTTGACGATTGATCTTTCTCGATTGGAATAGCGTTTCCATCTTGGGCTTGACCCGTATTAACAGAAACATAACCGCCAGCTTGAATGATTTTGTCAAAAGAAGAACGATCAACTACCAAGTCTTTAATGACAGGAAAAGCTTGTGCTCTAAATGGCTCAACCACAATCGTATCACCATCATTGAAAGCACGCATATGAACCTGACAAGTCGTTGTGCCTTTCATAGGGCCGTGTGGCTTACCATTGATAACCATGCTACAAGCACCACAAATACCCTCACGGCAATCATGCTCAAATGCAACAGGCTCTTCTTTTTTACTAACTAATTGCTCATTTAATACATCGAACATTTCTAAAAAAGACATATGCTCTGTTACATCAAGACCATAAGTTTCAAAACGTCCTTTATCTTTATTGTTTGGTTGTCTCCAAACTTTTAATGTTATTTTCATAATTAATTAAGAATTTTAAGTTAAACTTAAATGATGTTTCACTCTTCACCGTTCTCTCTGTCTCGTTTACTTATAACTTCTTGTCTTCAATTCTACATTTTCGAAAACTAAATCTTCTTTATGTAAAATTGGATCGCCTGATTCGTTATTCTCCCAAGCAGAAACGTAAGTGTAATTTTCGTCATCACGACGCGCCTCACCATCTTTTGTTCTGTATTCTTCACGGAAGTGACCGCCACAAGATTCGTTTCTATCGCGAGCATCAACCATCATTAATTCGCCTAACTCAATAAAGTCAGCTACACGATTGGCTTTCTCTAGCTCTGGATTGAAATCCGTTGCTGAACCAGGAATAAATACATCTTTCCAAAATTCAGCTTTTAATTCTTGGACTAATTTTCTTCCTTTCTCCAAGCCCTCAGCATTACGAGACATCCCGCAATAGTTCCAAAGAATTTTACCCAAACGACGATGGAAACTTTCTACGGATTGACTGCCTTTGATACTCATCAATTTGCTAATGCGATCACGTACATTTTTCTCAACTTCGTCAAACTCTGGTGTTTTTGTAGAAATATGAGGTGTACGAATTTCATTAGAAAGGAATTGACCAATTGTATAAGGCAATACAAAATATCCATCAGCCAAACCTTGCATCAATGCCGAAGCACCCAAGCGGTTTGCACCATGATCAGAAAAGTTAGCCTCACCAATTGCAAATAACCCTGGAATATTAGTTTCCAAATTATAATCTACCCAAAGACCGCCCATTGTATAGTGGATCGCAGGATAAATTTTCATTGGTGTTTTGTATGGATTTTCACCTGCGATTTTTTCATAAATCTGGAACAGGTTTCCATAACGCTCTCTGATCGTATCTTCTCCCAAACGCTCAATAGCATCTGCAAAATCAAGAAAAACCGCCAAGCCAGTCGGAGCAACACCTCGACCTTCATCACACGCAACCTTAGCTGCACGAGAAGCTACATCACGAGGCACTAAGTTACCAAAAGCTGGATATCTACGCTCTAAATAATAATCTCTATCTCCTTCTGCGATATCTTCTGCGCGTTTTTCGCCTTTTTGAATGGCTTTTGCATCAGAGATATTTTTAGGTACCCAAACCCGACCATCATTACGCAAAGACTCTGACATCAATGTCAATTTCGATTGATAATCGCCAGAAACAGGAATACAAGTTGGGTGAATTTGGCAGTAACAAGGATTAGCGAAGAATGCACCGCGTTTGTGTGCTTTCCAAGCAGCAGTGACATTTGAACCCATTGCATTAGTCGAAAGATAATAAACATTACCATAACCACCAGTTCCTAAAACAACCGCATGCGCACTATGACGCTCGATCTCGCCAGTCAATAAATTACGAGTGATAATACCACGCGCTTTTCCATCAACTTTCACCAAATCTAACATTTCGTGGCGATTGTACATTTTGACATTGCCTAATGCGATTTGACGAGATAAGGCACTATAAGCACCTAATAATAATTGTTGTCCCGTCTGTCCTCTTGCATAAAAAGTACGTGAAACTTGAACTCCACCAAATGAGCGATTTGCTAACAAACCACCGTATTCTCTCGCTAAAGGCACACCTTGCGCCACAGCTTGATCTATAATATTGCGACTAACTTCTGCTAAACGATGGACATTGCCTTCGCGCGAACGATAGTCACCTCCTTTTATCGTATCATAAAATAAACGGAAAACACTATCTCCGTCATTTTGATAATTTTTAGCGGCATTAATACCACCTTGCGCAGCTACCGAGTGCGCTCTACGCGGGCTATCATGAAAACTAAAAGCCTTTACATTATAGCCTAATTCGCCTAAAGTTGCCGCAGCAGAAGCACCAGCAAGACCAGTTCCCACTACAATAATGTCAATTCGACGTTTATTATTTGGTGCGACTAAGTTCATTGTCGAACGATATTTCGTCCACTTTTCCCCTAATTCACCTTCTGGTATTTTTGCATCAAAACTCATATTCTTATTAATTAAAACACTGTTATTTAATTGATAATTGATAATTGATAATTGATAATTTACAATTGATCATTAAATAAATAGTGTTGTTTTTTTTGTTGAAAAATTAATTAACTACTTTGTTTCGTTTCATCATTTTTATTAAAATGACGATGAAAAATTGCCTAGCCCATTGCTTTTAAATAAAAATAGACAGGCATTGCTGCAAACAATAAAGGAATAAGAACACCGAAAACACCGATACTCACACCTTTTAATAATGCACTGTATTTTTTGTGGTTCAAACCTAATGATTGAAACGCACTTTCAAAACCATGAATAAGGTGATATGCTAAAGCAACCATTGAAATTAAATATAAACCAGCAAGCCATTCTTGCTGGAATGCAGCCGATACCATTT
>CAKZLL010000227.1 GCA_937125475.1 uncultured Saprospiraceae bacterium
GCCACCGCTGGATTTAAAAAATATTCATTCTGGCAAAAATTGTCAATGAACCATTTTATTCAAACCAAACCGATATTTCTTCCAAATCCTTTCGTTCCAAGTCTGGAACAGTCGCATCAGCCGTAGGATAACCGACGGGCAAGAGCAAAAAAGCGCGTTCATTTTTAGGTCGATTTAATATTTTTTCAAGAAAATTCATTGGGCTAGGCGTATGTGTGAGCGTTGCTAAACCTGCTTGGTGAATAGCTGTAATCAGAAAACCCGCAGCAATACCAACCGATTCGTTTACATAATAATTCTTTGATTTTCCGCCGTCTTCATTGAAGTCATAAGCCTTTTTAAATATGATAATCAAATAAGGCGCTCGTTCCAAAAATGGCTTGTGCCAATCCGTTCCTATTGCCTTTAAATCATCGAGCCATTCTTCCGACATTCTTCCATTATAACTCAAATATTCTTCTTTTTCTGCTGCTTTTCTGATCTCAGATTTCACACTTGGATTAGAAATAACGCAAAACGTCCAAGGCTGTTTGTGTGCGCCAGAAGGAGCAGAAGAAGCCGTTTTTATTAAATTTTCGATAATTACCTTTGGTACAGGCTGCTCAGAAAAAAAACGAACAGACCGACGTTTGTCCATAAATTGAAAAAATGCGGTACTTCTTTTTTGGACTTCTTCTTCCGATAACTGCTCTCCTTTATATAAAATGTGTTTTCCTGCATTCATACATTTAGTTTTTAAATCTTGACCTTTTGGACATTGGCGTAAAAGTATAAAATATAAGATGTTTATCTTTAAAGAGGTAATAAAAAAACTAGATAATTTGATCTTTTGAACAAGCGAATTGTTCTTTTATAACGTTTAGAAAATAAGCTTACCTCCTTTTCAATTCTTTTTTATCTAGCAAATATTTATATGTAATTAAATATAATATTGGTGATCTAAGAAATTAGATTAATCCATTTCATTCTTCACATCGATTTGATGCCTTTTAGGATACAATCAACCTCAATTCATTTTAATCAAGTATTAAGTGGAGCAATGTCTAATTTTGGTGGAAATGCAATTGGGATAGGCTTGGCTCATTACAGTGATAATTAGGAAAGAGAAGATTATCGTTCTCGTTTCACAAGTATTCCTGTGATTTATGCGCGTAGTTTATATAAAAGTGATCGAGCAGGAATTTCGGTTGGAGCTAATTTAAATATAACAAATCATGACATGAAAAGCCCTTCCCTTAACATGCACTTTTCTTATGATGTTAATTTTTATTCCTTATCGGGAGGTTTAGGCTTACATGGTTATCAAACAGTTAACTTGACTGAACGACAATCTTTACGTTTTCAACTCGGTACATCTATTAATAATTTAGGTCGAGATCTAGAAAAGGATAATTATAGATCTATATTGATTAATCAGTTTCGAGCAGGGGCTTTAATTGGTTGGAATTATAAAACTCTTACTTGTAATAATATTACAATTAATGTTGCTTACCAATTGGAAAGAACTTTAGAATCAGACTTATTTATTATTTCTGATACTCGTAAAGTTGGTCTAGAAACGGGATATTCTATTAAAAAATGGAATACTTATCTCGCATTAAGAGGTGGTTTACGTTGGTTAATTTATCATGATAAGATGAATTATCAATATACTACTTTTGGCGGTACAATCAATATTCATGGTTTTTATCTTGATTTTGCAACCTTGCCTGAAAGAATGTACGGATCAAGTGATATTCAATTGGCAATTGGCTATCAAAAAGCATTGAATTAGAAAATTGATAAAGAAACAAATGTAAAAAGGCGTAGGAAACACGAAAGTTTCTTACGCCTTTTTACATAAAAAAAGACCATCTAACAAAGTAGATAGTCCTCTATGTAAAATATTTCACTTGCATTTGTTTTCATTTAAATACCCACCTAAAGGTTAAAATAGTTTACACAAAGGGAAAATAACAGGGACACAAAGTTTTTTTAAAAATGGGTAACCTACAGTAGTAGCAAGTAGTTTTACTTATATAAATATGCAGGATTATTTTTAATAACACAACCTACATTTAGGGAAACATACGATTTTATTAGTGAATTGACCCTTTCATTGAGGGAATTGTTGTTTCTTAACAAGAAAAACGCAACTATTTTTAGCGAAATAGTCTATTCTCAAAAAGTTAATAAGAATTTTTTTGTTAAAAGTCAATAAATTATTGTCTTCTAATTCGCTCAATTCCGAACTTTTTTTGATATTCATATATTCTAATAAGGAAAGATTAATGCTTCATTCACAACATTTAAAATTAATTCATGCAATTCTTAGACATACCAACTCCGATTATACAAGTGATCAATCAAGTGTTTGACATGGAAAAAAAACTTGAAACCATGGAAAATTCAACTTCATTGCAGCGCAATATTAGACGTATTAAAGTTTCATTAGAAAACATGAATATTGTCTACATTAATCCTTGGGGAGAAAAATGGGACGAAACCAGAACGGATTGCGAAGCGACTATTTCGGGTACTTCTACTAGAAAATTAAGAATTACGGAAGTCATTAAACCTATTATCACAAAAAAAGAAGGTAATATGTATCAAATTATTCAAAAAGGCGTTGTAATCGTCGAAGGAAGGTAAATTAATTGATAGTTGATAATGGAGAATTGATAATTCCTGAGTTGGCGTATTGGTTGGATTGGGAATGAATAATTAGCGACTTAGAATGATTTAGTCGATATTTTCCCAACAATGGGGGTATATATTTCTATCTTTTATCCCAAAAACTTATATTAAAGTCTTTCAAGCTATTTAAATTCACTTTATGTAATTCGGCACTCAAAAACTATTAGACTTGTTCGGTGGTAGCTGATGGAGCGAGACGGCAGGGAATTTTGTTTTGAACGAGGCAGCTCATTAAACTGCTGTAGAACCAGTCTATTATTCAGAATAACACCGTAAAACAGGCAAATA
>CAKZLL010000228.1 GCA_937125475.1 uncultured Saprospiraceae bacterium
AAGGGTTTGATACAGAAGCATTAAAAGAAAATATTAATAAAATTGTAGCACGTGCGATTCGTAAAAAAGCCATGCCTGGCTGTCGTATTCTAGTAGCCAAATCTGGAAAAGTAATCTTTAATGAAGCTTACGGACATTTTACTTATGATAAAACAACCTCCATCAAACAGCATCATTTATATGATTTAGCTTCAATTACTAAAGTAGCTGCGACAACTTTAGCAGCAATGCGGCTTTATGAGGATGGGAAAATTCATAATATCAATGATCCTATTTCAAGGTATTTAGGAAATAAAACAACAGAAGGTGAACGCTCTCGCATTAAAAATATAAAACTGAGGTATTTACTCACTCATCGTTCGGGTTTGCCTCCTAGTTTTCCGATTATAGATTATGTTCGAATTAAAGACCGATTAAGTCAAGAATATTTAGATTATTATTCCCATCAACCAGAAGGACGTTATACGGTTAAAGTAACAGATAATTTGTTTTTGAAAAAAGATATGCATAAAGAACTTTGGCATGATGTGCAACGCTCGAAAGTTAGCCGAAGTCGTTCTTTTCATTATAGTGATTTGAATTTTTACATTTTACAAAAAATCATTGAAAAAAGAACACATCAATCTTTAGACAATTATCTAAAAAAGGAATTTTATCAACCTTTAGGTTTACAAACACTTACTTTCAATCCATTAGAAACTATTTCAAAAAATCAAATCGTCCCAACAGAAAACGATAAAAAATGGCGAGACGAGTTGTTGCATGGTTATGTTCATGATGAAGCTGCCGCGTTTTTAGGAGGCGTAAGTGGTCATGCAGGCTTATTTGGTCGAGCAGAAGACTTAGCAGTAATCGGTCAATTATTACTAAATAAAGGTATTTATGGTAATCGACGCTATTTAGAAACAGAAACTGTTGAGTTTTTTACTGGTGATGGACATGGCAATCATAGAGGATTAGGGTTTGATCGAAAAACAAGAAAAGGCGGACCTGGGTGTTATTATCGAGCTGGCAAAAATACGTATGGACATAGCGGTTATACAGGAACTTGTTTTTGGGTTGATCCTGAAAATGAGTTGATTTATGTTTTCTTATCTAATCGGGTACATCCTAATAAGAAAAATGATAAACTCATGAAATTAAAGACAAGAGAATCGATTCATCGGGCTATTTATAAAGCATTGTAGTTTAAGTGACAAGCAAATCCGTATTCTAGTTAGCTATTAAAATTCTTTCTCTTCAAACGAATTGATGTATTTCACTGTTTTATTCTTTCCAGTCATTATCCAGCATTCAATTTCCGAATTTTCATTGATTTTCTTTTTTGCAAATTTACTGGCTTCTGTAATTGAATCGAAGGTATGATAAATTGGCCCTTCACCTAAATATAATTCCATATTCAGATTTAAGCGTTCTTTTGTCTTTATTTTTACAAAATTCAGAGCTACTTGATTTGGTTGTAGATCTGGAAATTTTGTTTCTTCTCTTAAATTTAATTCAATTTTACGATCCAAATTATATAATCTAGCTAGCCCTTTATTCTCTTGGGGTTTCCATCCATTCTTTAATCCATATTCAATTAACTGTCGGATTATATTTGGCGTTATTTGAGTTCTTGGATAAGTACTCCAAGAGGTAATTTTTCCATTCTTATCGAAATTTGTAATGATATGTTCATTATATGGAAGCCCTCCAGTTAAGATTTCCCCACTTTTCTCTAACAAGCCAATCGAAAAATCTATCCCGTCATCATTCCCTGTAATCTTATACACATACTTAATCCCATTTACCGTTATTTTTCTTAATCCTTTTTTGGGAAACGCCATTTTCTTTTTTTTAAAGATGAAACTCATTCAAAATTAAATCCTTTACAACTCCTCTCCTAAGTAAACAAGCGAAGCACCTTTTTCAATAATAAGATCTTCTATTTCATTAGAAACAATACTAATTTTATTATTAGCATGCCTTACAAAAACAGGAATACTTTTTTGTTGAACAAGCTTAGTAATTGAACTCATTAATTCTTCGTGTGTATCTATTTTTATATCTCTTACAGTAGGAAAATTCCTTGCAGTTTCATTCAGTTTCAAGAAATCTGTTGTTTCATTAAATAGGATTTGTGTATCTTCTTGAATAACACCTGTTTCTATTTCATCTTTAGACATTAGGCGATATGTTCCGTTTTCACCAAAATTATGTCGATAATTTCTACACGCATATTGATTGACATTATCACTTCCTGTCATGGCTAATAAATACCCCATATCCAACAATTCAAAGCGTTCCGTCAAATCTAATTTATAAATATTATCTTGAATAGCCTCTAAGCCCATTGCTTCGGCTTTTTCGATCATCTCTTCTGAATTGTCAATTAATACAACATGTTTGTCGTATTTTTCTAGATATTGTGCCAATAATCTAGCACCTCTATTCGCGCCAATAATCATAATACCATCAGAAGCATCTAATTTTACATTTAATAATCTTGCCATCAAACGGGCAGTTGTTGCATTAAGCAAAACCGTTCCTAATACAATTGCGAAGACCAAAGGCGTAATGATTTCGGCAGTTTGAATACCTGCTTGTACTAATTTTAATCCAAAAAGTGAGGCAATACCAGCCGCAACAATTCCCCTAGGGCCAACCCAAGAAATAAATAATTTTTCATTAAAAGTTAAATCTGAGCCAATTGTACTCGCAAAAACACTCATCGGACGAAGCACAAAAACAACCGCTAAAAAGAGGTAAACCGTTTGTAAATTTAATAATTGAAGCTCTTCATAATTAATATTTGCAGCAAGCAAAACGAATAGAATAGAAATCAATAAAATAGTCAATGATTCTTTAAAATCAAGAATTTCTTTAAGTCTCGGCACATCGATATTAGCCAAAACCATGCCCATAATCACAACCGTCAATAAACCAGATTCGTGCGCTAAGTGATCTGAAAAGACAAAAGCACTTAATACCAATGCCAAGGTAAAAACATTCA
>CAKZLL010000229.1 GCA_937125475.1 uncultured Saprospiraceae bacterium
AATTCGACTTGGATCTTCTTTACTTCCTGCCGCTTTCACTAATGGCAATAAACTTTGCGGCAAGAAACAGACAGATTTTACATTTAAATCCATGACTTTATCCCAGCCTTTTTCTGGAAAATCCTCTAGAGGTGCGCCCCAACTTACGCCAGAATTATTGATTAAAATATCTAACTTATTTTCTCTTTCACTTAACTGTGCAGCTAGTTTCTTGATATTTTCTACCTTCGACAAGTCCATTGGCAAAGCAATACATTCCCCAATTTTGCTCATTTCCTCTGCGAATGTAGCACAAGCCGAAACCGAGCGAGAACTAATATAAACTTTCGCGCCAGCTTCTACCAAACCCTGCGTGATCATTGCTCCTAAACCTTTCGCCCCGCCTGTGACTAATGCCACTTTTCCTTTAACACTAAATAAGTTTTCTAACATAATTTTCTAAATTGGATTAGAGAATCATAAAAAATTATTGATTCTCAAAATTTTAATTATTTGGTTGATTAATTCATCACAAAATCAAACTTTTTTTTGATAAAATGAAAATCTAAGCTTTTTCTAAAAAACAACCTAGTAAAAAATTTGAATTAATTCCTATTTCCTACTTTTTTACTACACTTTTAATATAACAAATTTAGCCTATTTGTTGTAAATTCACGCCATATTCTATTTTCGAGATATTAACTATTAACTGACAAAGTACTTTATATAAGGTACAAATATGTGTAACAAACAAAGTTATTTATGAATTATTTAAAAACCACAGCTTTACTACTCTGCATGAGCTTTACTATTTTAGGATGGTCTCAAAAAAAACAAAAATGGGATGTCGCAAATCCTGATGGTACTTACAAAGACATTGAATTCACAACCGATGAAGGTACTTGGATGAATTTGGATGTCAGTCCTGATGGGCGAACGATCGTTTTCGATATGATGGGCGATATTTATAAAATGCCAATTTCGGGCGGTACTGCACAGCTTTTACAAGGCGGTTTACCATATCAAGTTCAACCTCGATTCAGCCCCGATGGTAAAAAAATTGTTTTCACAAGTGATGCTGGCGGAGGCGATAATGTTTGGACGATGAACGCGGATGGTTCAGGCGCAAAACAAATCACAAAAGAGAGTTTTCGATTATTAAACAATGGTGTTTTCACGCCTGATGGCGAATATATTGTTGCCCGAAAACATTTCTCCTCTACTCGTTCGCTAGGTGCTGGCGAATTGTGGATGTATCATATTACAGGCGGTTCGGGTGTTCAATTAACGAAGCGCAAAAACGACCAACAAGATTTAAATGAGCCTTCTATTTCAAAAGATGGACGCTATATTTATTATAGTGAAGATATGTATCCAGGCGGTTATTTTCAATATAATAAAGATCCAAACAAACAAATCACTGTTGTCCGTCGATATAATCGCGATGATGGAACAACGACAACACTCGCTGGAGGTCCTGGTGGTGCTTGCCGTCCTCAAATTTCTAATGACGGGCGTTATCTTGCTTTCGTTCGACGAGTAAGAACAAAATCCGTTCTCTTTTTGCAAGATCAAGAAACTGGCGAAGAATGGCCAATCTTCGATCAACTCGAAAAAGACCAAATGGAAGCTTGGACTGTTTTTGGTGTTTATACTGGTTTTGCTTGGACACCAGATGATAAAAATATCGTTATTTGGGGAAAAGGTGGAAAAATTTGGAAAGTTGATGTCAAAAAAGCCACTGGAAAAATCATTCCTTTTTCTGTAAACGCCAAACATCGCATATATGATGCGGTGCGATTTGACCAAGAAGTTTATAATGATAAATTTGATGTAAAAGCTATTCGTCAAGCTGTGACTTCTCCTAATGGTAAAACTTTGGTTTTCAATGCAGTAGGTTATCTTTGGAAAAAGGATTTGCCAAATGGTAAACCAAAGCGTTTATTACCTAAAATGGATGATTTACAATTTGAACCAGCATTTTCACCTAGAGGCGATGAGTTAGTTTTTGTAACTTGGAATGATACGGATAAAGGCGCAGTTTATAAAATTAACATGAATAGCCGCAAAACCATTCCTGTTCGATTGACTACTAAAAAAGGGATTTTCAGAACGCCTCAATATAGCCCAAATGGCAAATCAATTGTTTATCACAAAACAAATGGTAATAATCATCAAGGGCGTGCATTTTCGAGAGATCGAGGTATTTATATCATGTCTAGTGCTGGCAAAAACAATAAATTAGTTACTAAAAGCGGTTCAAATCCTCGTTTTAATAAAACAGGAAAACGCATTTTCTTGCAAAGTGGCGGTTATTTATTTGGCAATATTAATAAAAGCTACAAAAGTGTCAAGCTAAATGGTACGGGCAAAAAGGAGATTTTTAAAACAAAATACAGCACGCAATTTGTGCCTAGTCCAGATAATAAATGGGTGGCATTCATTGAATTATTCAAAGTCTATATTGCGCCGATGCCTCAAACGGGCAAGCCTTTTGGATTGTCTTCGAAGACAAAAGCCGTTCCTGTTGCTTTGGTTTCAAAAGATGCTGGAATCAATTTGCATTGGGCAGCCGATTCCAAGAAACTATTTTGGACATTAGGCGATGAATATTTTTCAGCACCATTGAAAGAGCGTTTTTTATTCCTCAAAAATTCAGTGGATAGCTTACCGCCTTTAGCCGAAAAAGGCATTAAAATCAATTTAGAACTTGAAGCCGATAAGCCAAATGGAACAATTGTATTAAAAGGTGCAACGATTATTACCATGAATGGTGATGAAGTAATCGAGGACGGAATTATTGTAATTAAAGACAATAAGATTAAGGCGATTGGTAAAAAAGGAGAAGTTAAAGTACCATTAAGAGCTAGAAAAATTGATGTAACAGGCAAAACAATCA
>CAKZLL010000230.1 GCA_937125475.1 uncultured Saprospiraceae bacterium
TTAGTCCAGCGGTGGCTTGCCCCGTTGTTTTTCAAGAAGTTAGAGCAACGGGCAAGCCACCGCTGGACTAAAAGACAAAAATTATCAATGAAGCATTATTTTTTATAATAAATAGTATGGATAAGAATTTCTACCCGCTCAAAGTGAGCAGCGTAGTACAAGAAACTACAGATACTGTATCTCTGGTTTTTGATGTACCTACAGGTTTAAAAGAGACTTTCAAATATAAACAAGGACAATATCTAACACTTCGTTTCACTATAAAAGGGAAGGAGGAGCGACGCGCTTATTCAATGTCAAGTAGTCCTATTGAGCCTCAATTGAAGGTTTCTGCTAAACGTGTCGAAAAAGGAATTGTCTCTAATCATATCGCAGATAAAATAAAAGTAGGAGATACGGTAGATGTTATGCCGCCTCAAGGTCGATTTTTTACAAAACTAGCCGAATCTAATCGGAAAATTTATTATTTATTTGGTGCAGGAAGTGGTATAACGCCTTTGATATCTATTATCAAAACGACTTTGGAGGAAGAGCCGCAAAGTACAGTGCGCTTATTATATGGTAATAGAAATGAAGATACGATTATTTTTAAAACGGAATTAGACGCGCTCGAAGCCACATATAAAGGACAATTTGCTTACGAAAATATTCTAAGCCAACCGAAAAAGGAAAAAGTAAAGGGATTTGGTTCTTTTTTAAAGAAAGGAAAAATTAGTTGGAGGGGAAAAATTGGTCGAATTGATGGTAAAACTATGAAAGCATTTATTGCTGAACACCCTAGTCAATATAAAGATCAAGAGTATTTTGTGTGTGGTCCTAATGCAATGATGGATGTAGTACAAAGTACATTAGAAAATCAAAATGTCAAGAAAAGGAATATTCATATTGAACGATTTTCTTCCACTAGTACAGGAGATGAAAGTACTTCTGCTGCAGGAAGTAAAGTGATTATTCATTTAGATGGTGAGACGCATGAAGCTATTCTGGAAGAAAAAGAATCTATTTTGGATGCAGCTATTCGCCTTAAAATTGATGCGCCTTACTCTTGTACAAACGGTTCATGCTCTACTTGTATGGCAAAAACATTGAAAGGAAGTGTGGAAATGGAGGTTTGTTTTGGCTTAGATGATGAGGAAGTTGAGGAAGGTTTTATCCTAACCTGTCAAGCAAGACCAACTACTCCTGATGCTGAAATTACTTTTAGTGTATAATTCAATTGCAAAAGAGCTAGATCTATAGGTTTTTGAAATCTATAGGGATCTAGCTCTTTTTATAAGTATGACAAACTCAATTAGTTTTTATAAACTAATTTTTCTCGCTCTGGTCCTGTTGAAATCAAAGTAACTGGTACACCAATAAGTTCTTCTAAAGCAATGATATATTCTTTTGCTTCTTTCGGAAATTGATCGTATTCTTTGACATGATCCAATGATGTATTCCAACCTGGGTAAGACTTATAAATAGGCTCAACCGTATTGACTAAATCATAAGGGATTTCTTCGTGTTTTTCTTCATCATATTCATAATGAGTAGCAACTCGAATTTCCTCAAATTCATCTAAAATATCAATCTTAGTGATACAAATTTGAGTGATTCCACCAACCATGATAGCATATTTCAAAGCTGGTAAATCCATCCAACCACAACGACGAGGACGACCTGTCGTCGCACCAAATTCAGCGCCAAGTCTACGTAGCTTTTCGCCTACTTCATCATTTAATTCTGTTGGGAATGGTCCGCCACCTACTCGTGTACAATACGCTTTAGTGATGCCGATAACTTCACCAATCTTGGAAGGAGCAATACCTAAACCGATACAAACACCAGCCGTTAAGGTACTAGAAGAAGTTACAAAAGGATAAGTACCAAAATCGACATCTAGCATTGCGCCTTGAGCACCTTCTGCTAAAACTTTTTTGCCATCCTTAATTGCTTGATTAATATAGTACTCTCCATTTACGAATTGTAAAGATTTGAGTGATTCTAAACTATCAAACCAAACTTTTTCTCTTTCTGCCAAATCGGCAATATCAATAGGAGGATAAACACGCAACAAATTCAAATGCTTATTGCGTAAAGCATGATATCTAGCTTTAAAATTGGAAGAGAAAATATCTCCAATTCTCAAACCATTTCGCCCAGTTTTATCCATATAGGTTGGTCCGATACCTTTTAGTGTAGAACCAATTTTTGCTTTTCCTTTTGCTGCTTCTGAAGCTGCATCTAGTAAGGTATGAGTTGGCATAATCAAATGTGCTTTCTTTGAAATAAGTAAGCGATCTTTAAAAATTACACCTGCTTGATCTAGTCCATCTATTTCTCTTTTGAGAATAGTGGGATCAATGACGACACCATTTCCGATAAGGTTGAGCAAATTTGGACGGAAAACACCAGAAGGGATGGTATGAAGTACGAATTTTTTTCCATCGAATTTTAAAGTATGCCCTGCATTAGGACCTCCTTGAAAACGCGCTACTATATCGTATTTTTTAGCTAAATGATCAACGATCTTTCCTTTTCCTTCATCGCCCCATTGTAAGCCTAATATTACATCTACAGCCATTGCTTATTAATAAATTTTGAGAATAATAAATTTCAAAATAAAGTACAAAGTACGGTTTTTAAAATGTCTATATCAAACTTTTGAAGGAAACTTTAGTATTAAAATGAATAATGATTGATAAGTAGGCTTAAACACTCAATTTTGGCTTTATTTTGCTGGAACTTGTTGATGATTGACTAAGTTTTGCATAGCTTCAATTCCTTCTTCTAAGTTAGAAGAAGCAATAAAGATGGATTTTAATTTAGTAATTGCCAGTAATTGAGCAATTTTTTCGGAAACTGAGGTAATAATAGTTTCTCCTCCCATGTTTCTAGATTTAGTCAATACTGCAATTAAAAAACTCAATCCGACGCTATTAATGAATTTTAATTGAGAAAGATCAATGATGAAATAACGAAACTCATCTTCAATTTTACTTTCAACGAGTCGAAGCAATTGCCTATTTTCATAATCAAGCATCAAATTGTCTACTTTCAAGATTTGAATTTCGTCTTTCTGGATAAATTCGTAGTTCATTTTATAATTAATTGAAGCAAGCATTTTAGATCACAAAGCACTATATTATTAATTCGACAATATTTTGTCGTTATTTTGCTGTTCTTTCGCACGCACCATCACAATTCCCATAGAGGTTGAGTGAGTGATGTGTAATTTTAAATTGTAATAATTCGCCCATCATAGATTTAATCTGTTGAATGCGCGGATCACAAAATTCTAGGACTTTTCCACAATTAACACAAATCAAATGATCATGTTGTTTATAGCCATATGATTTTTCGTATTGAGCTAAATTTTTGCCAAACTGATGTTTAGTCACTAAATCACAAGAGACTAATAATTCTAAAGTATTGTAAACCGTCGCTCGACTGACGCGATAGTTTTGATTTTTCATATGAATATACAAGGCTTCCGCGTCGAAATGATCTGTCCGTCGATAGATTTCTTCCAAAATAGCGTAACGCTCTGGCGTTTTGCGCAAATTGTTGGTTTCTAAATGAGCAGAAAAGATATTCAATACTTCTTTTATTGTGTCTTCTATGGTTTTATTTTCTTGAGAAATTGCCATTGTTTTATTCTTTCTTAAAAAATGAAAGGCGATGCCTACAAATTTAAACAATAGTATTCACATTATGTTGTAATGCGTTGAATAATATGAGGCTTTATTATAAAAGTTGAAATCAGCATAGCACAGGTATTCCTATCTGTGTTTATCACAATTTTTATACAAGCAGAAATGCCTGTGCTACGATAAAAACTGATTTTATTTATCTTGAATATAAATAAAGGTATATTAAATGCTATTTTGATCAAAATCTAAACAAAACTCTCTTACTTTTGTGAAATATGATGAAATCATTTTAGAAAAATAAAATAATGATTTGTGTTCTGTCTTTTTTTAAAAAAATATCTAAAATATACAGTCATGGCAGTAGAAAATACAGTAAAACCTTACGAGGTTGAAGGAAGTAAAAAACAACAAGTTTCTAAGATGTTTAATAACATCGCGCCTTATTACGATTTATTGAATCGGGTCTTATCTTTAGGTATTGATAAGATTTGGCGCAAAAAAGCTATTCAATTATTAAAAGAGGATCAGCCAGCACACGTCCTAGATGTAGCAACGGGTACGGCTGATTTGGCAGTTGAAATTCATAAGCAAATTGGATCAAAAAAGATCGTTGGTTTAGATATTTCGAGTGAAATGTTAGTCATTGGGCGAGAGAAAATCAAGAAAAAAGGACTAGAAGGAATCATTACTTTACAAGAAGGAGATTCTGAAAACTTACCATTTCAAGACAATACTTTTGATGCAATTACCGTTGCTTTTGGGGTAAGAAATTTTGAAAATTTGGAAAAAGGACTAGCAGAAATGCTACGTGTTTTGAAGCCAGGAGGAAAAGTAGTGGTACTTGAATTTTCGAGACCAACAATATTTCCATTCAAACAGTTGTTTAATAGTTACTTCAAATATATTTTGCCAACTATTGGAAAATGGACTTCAAAAGATCCAAAAGCGTATAAATATTTGTACGAATCGGTGCAAGCTTTTCCAGATGGCAAAAAATTTGTAGATATATTAGATAACTTAGGGTTTCATTCAACCAAATCTATATCATTAAGTTTAGGAATATGCTCAATATACTTGGGAAAAAAATAATTATTGTCGCTGCGGCGATCCTGCTCGTTACTAGTGTAAACGCTCAAATTAAAGGAACGTATAATTTCTTGGATTTTGCGCAAAAGCCATATTATTTTGGTATTACGCTGGCGGTGAATTCGGCTAGTTATCAAGTCGTTCACTCAGACGCGTTTATCCGAAATGAGAGTATTCGCATTGCGGAATCTCTGACTGGTTCTAGTTTTAATCTCGGAATGGTGACCAACCTGAAAATTGGACAGCATTTTGATTTTAGGTTTTTGCCAACGCTCTCTTTTACAGATCGAAAGCTGCAATATTTCACGACTTACAATAGTCAAGTAGATAAAGCAATCTCGTCTGTTTTTGTAGAATTACCATTTCATTTGCGTTATAAATCAGAGCCTTATAAAGATTTTAGGCTTTTTGTGATCGCAGGTGCAAAGTATTCTTTCGATGTAGCGAGTAATTCACGATCACGCAATTCTAATGATTTAGTTCGGATTGCTCCTTCTGATTTTTCGATTGAATACGGAGTTGGGGTTCAAATATTTTTCCCATATTTTATTTTCTCTCCTGAAATTAAAATGTCGCATGGCTTGAGTAATGCCTTGATTTATGATGATCAATTGACCTATTCTTCGGTCTTAGAGAAATTATTATCACGTGCCTTTACATTGTCTTTTCACTTTGAAGGATAATCGTCTTATAGCGTCCAAATAATGAACAATATCTTTTTTATTGGAATGGAAAGTTAGTGAATGCTAGCTTTCCATTTTTTATTTCCATCCATTTTTTTTTGTAAAAAATTAACGTGACCTCTTGCGTTGTATTAGTTTATTAATTAACTTTGTAATTCAAAGTACTTTTATTTATCTTGTACTTTGAATGTTGATCTGCCAAAGAAAATGAATAATTTATTAACCTTTTGAGTGCTTTCATTTCAAATGAAAAGTCTCAAATTAAATTTTTATACAATGTTATTCAATTGGAGAAAACGAATGGTCACTAAAGCAGTTGATTTTGCGCCTACTTTAATTTCATGGTTTCAAGCTGAGAAAAAATGGACATTTACCATTGAGGATTATCGTCAAATGCCAGTCAATTCATTAGGGCGTTGTGTGGGAGATTACTTAGATGAGCATGGGTTTAGCTTTGTTTATAATGGGCATCATCATGATATACGGCACATTTTGCTAAATTATGACATGAACCCAGAGGGCGAGATTAGAATGCAAGCTTTCATGGTCGGCAATAATTGGACATGGAACTATAAAGGATGGATAGCTTTTTTGTTTGGTATGATAATGTTACCTGAACTTTGGGTGACACTTGCAAAAGATTGGCAACGAGGAAAAAAAGCCCAAAAAATCAATCAAGTAAAGTGGATGAATTTTTTAAATGACCCGATTGATCAACTTAGACAACGATTTAACATTCAGCAATTATAAATTAAAAAAAGTCATGGTAGAAAGGTATTCTAATTTAATATATGCCGTTAAAGTTTGGTTATTTAGTGTATTATGTTCGCCAATATTAGTGATGATATCTGGTGTTACAGGAGTAGAAAAAAATTTGCCTAAAATAATTGAAATATATGGATTAATGATTGTTTATGGCGGTTTATTGTCTTTGCCTTCTCTTTTTATTTTTATGATAATTGTGTATTTTTTTACTAGAGGTAAGAAGCCAAAAAATCGACAAAAAATGAATGTTCAGATTGTAGCAATTATTCTTTGTATAGCGCCTATTTTTTTATTTTTTATGCAATTGGGTAGCGGTGGTTTAGATCCAGAGGTAATGTTAATTGGTTGTTCTTACTTAGCGACGATTTCTTTTGGTATCTGGTTTTTTGATTATAAATCTTCGCATTTAATGGAAACGGAGGAAATTGATGACCTTTTGATTTAAAATATAAAACAATGATAACGAAATATTCTAAATTATTATATGCCGCTAAAATCTGGTTATTTAGTGTGTTTGGTTCACCAATAATGATGTTGGGTTTAGGTGTTCCAAAGAGAATAGACAGTTTATCTGAAACCGTAGAAACATATCAATTGATGATTATTTTTGGTGGTTTATTTTCTTTGCCTTCTCTTCTTATTTTTATGATAGCCATTTATTTTTTTACTAGAAATCGTAAAAAGAATAAAGAAGAACAAAAGATGAGTATTCAAATTATAGCTGTTATTCTTTGTTTAGCACCAATTTTTATATTTTTCGCACTCTTGGAGAATTCTGGTATAGGTGCTGATGTAATGTTAATCAGCAGTTTTTACTTAGCGACGATTTCCTTCGGTATTTGGTTTTTTGATTATAAAATGTCACATTTAATAGAAACGGAGGAAATTGATGACCTTTTAATTTAAACATAAAACAATGATAACGAAATATTCTACTATAATTTATGCAATCAAAGTTTGGTTATTTAGTGTATTAACTTCGCCAATATTGATGATAGTATTTGGTGTAGTTAAAAATGGTCAAAGTTTATCCGAAATGTTAGGAGTATATGCAAAATTTGCTATTTATGGAGGTATTCTTTCTCTGCTGTCGGTCTTTCTTTTTAGTATTGTTGTGCGCTTTTTTGCTAAAGATAGAAAGCGGCGTAAAAATCAGCAAAAAGTGAATATTCAAATTGTAGCTACTATTCTTTGTATCGCACCGTTTTTTATGTTTCCTAAAGAATTTCGTTTTTTTAATTTAACTGAGGTTATAGAAATAATAGCCATTATTTATTTATCGACAATCTCCTTTGGTATTTGGTTTTTTGATTATAAAATGCCTCATCATTTGAATGAGAAAGAACTTCTTGATCATTTGAAAAATATAAAATAATGAAAAGTAAATCTTCTAATTTATTATATCCATTTAAAGTTTGGTTATTCAGTCTTTTGATCTCTCCTGTACTTATTCTGTTGTTTAGTCTAGTAATTGAATCTCCTCAAGGAGTTACGTTATATGATTTTCTGACTGTTTATGTATCTATAATTCGTGATATAGGTTTGTACTCTATTCCATCAGGACTTTTTTTTATGGCGGCAGTGAATATAATTACAAGGTCGAATACTAATCAAAAACGGAAAAAGATTAATATTCAAATTGCAGGGATCATTCTTTTTTCACTACCTTTTTTTATATTATTTGCCCTTTTTGGCTTGGATCTAACAAGTATCCTTATTGCATCATCAGGTCTTTGTTTAGCAACAGTTTCTTTTTGGATTTGGTTTTTGGGGCGTAAAATTCCTGATCAATCGGATGAGAAAGAACTTTTTGAACATTTGGTAGAATAAAAATATATAATAATGACAAAAGGATTTTCTGCTATATTGTATGCATTCAAAATTTGGTTATTTAGTGTCTTAGTTTCGCCAATCATATTAATTCTTCTTTCAACTCCTGCTGCTTCAGGAGATGCTTTTAATGGAATATCTAAACTTTATTGGCTTATTGTATTTATTGGAGGGCTATGCTCTTTGCCCTCTTTAATTCTTTTTATGGGAATAATTTATGTGGCTATTAGTTGGGAAGTGCGCAAATTTTTACAGAAAATAGCTATTCAAATCTTCGCTGTTTTGCTTTGTTCGATTTCTATTATCTTATTTTTTAAGGAGATAGGAGAGAAGGAGTTTCCGATTGAAATAATAGGACTTTATTTATCGACGATTTCAGTTGGTATTTGGTTTTTTGATTATCAATTGCCTACTATCGAAGAAGAAAATAAATTATCGTGTTAAAACGATATAATCCTTGATTAATGTTTTTAAAAATTCAATCTGATTTTTAGGTTTATCATCAATATCTAGCTTTAGTTTCAAATCTCTCACCAATTGCGATAAAACGGATAAATGAGCTTGATTACTATGCTTTTGAACACGACTAATAACGTTTTTTATCAATAACATATCTTCTTCATTCAATTGGCGAACCTGTGGATATAGTGGTTCATATTGGCTGAGCGTGCTAATGTTCTCGATGTCTTCTAACCTAAAACGCAAATGAAAACGTACTTTTATTAACGTCGTGCCAGCAGTCAAATCTCCTAATCGTTGCGCTTTATCGGACGAACTAACAAGCAAAGACGCAATACTTCCCAATGATAAATAAACATCAACCGAGCGAAATGCCCAGCGCGTCATATAATCAGAAAAATTAGGTGCTTTTCCGTCCAGTTTTACAACCTTAATCCCCATGATCATTTTGCCTAATGTTTGCCCATTATTGGCGTACTCCATGATTAAAGTATAAAAAATGACAAGTGGCCAAACCATCAGGTAAGTGAATAAATTTGTGTTTCCATAGCCAAATGCGCCATAATAGAATAGCGATAGGATCAAAATACCTGTACCAACAATGAAAAAATCCAACATATAAGCTAAGGCTCGATCTCTTAGACCAGCCAATTCATATTGGATTGTTACTTTTTGGGTAGTGGTTATATCTATTGTTCGCATAAAATTGAATTTATGATTACGCGGTCAAGCCTCGTGATTTTTAATTATTTTTTGGAATAGTAATAAATATTTGATCAAAAAAAATGAACTTAAAATTTTAAAAAAAACATATATAAATAGTACAATTTGACCAATGCTCTCCTGTAAATTTAAGAATAAAAACAATGAGAAGCACAGGAACATCAATAAATATAAGATACTTGTTAATATTTTCTGAAATTATCTACATAATTACCAAAAAAATTGTATTTTCAATTTTGTATGGTTCTTTTAATGCTTATAGCATTAAGCCATTTATTCATTCATCAATTTCTATTAGCGATTCATGCGAGAGACAAACTTCATCAAACAAAATAAAGAAAAATGGAGACGTTTTGAGAGAATGTTAAAATTCAAACAAAATGATCCTCAAAAACTAAGTAAGCTCTTCATTCAAATTACGGATGACTTGTCCTATGCTCGCACTTTTTATCCTAATCGCTCCGTTCGAGTTTATCTCAATAATTTAGCACAACAGATTTTTTATAGTATTTATAAAAGTAAGAAAACCAAACGCGGTGGTTTATTTAAGTTTTGGACAGATGAATTGCCTCAACTAATGTATCACGCACGGAGAGAATTGCTTTTATCGTTCTTGATTTTTATGGCGGCTATGCTCATCGGCGCATTTTCGACTTTGATGGATCCTGAATTTCCAAGAGTGATCTTGGGGGATAATTACGTAGAAACGACCATTTCGAATATTCAAAATGGCGATCCTATGGCGGTTTATAAGCAAAGGAACGAAATTGATATGTCCTTTAGCATTACTTATAACAACCTCCGAGTGGGCTTTTTGTCCTTTATTAGCGGTTTGTTTGCTGGTCTTGGTACGATAGGTGTTTTGATTTATAATGGAATTATGGTCGGTGCGTTTCAGTACTTCTTCTATGAACAAGGACAATTACGGGAGTCTTTCTTAACGATTTGGATACACGGAACATTAGAAATTTCTACAATTATATTGGCTGGTTGTGCTGGTTTGACATTGGGTAAAGGCTTGGTTTTTCCAGGAACTTATTCGCGCCTTCAATCCTTACAACGCTATGGGCTACGCGCTTTAAAAATCATGATTGGGATTATTCCAATTATCATTGCTGCGGGTTTTATTGAGGGATTTGTAACGCGTTATACCGATGCGCCAGATATTTTAAGACTAGGAATTATCTTAGCTTCTTTGTCATTTATCCTGTTATATTTTGTATGGTATCCGCGCCAAAAAGCTAAAGAAGGAGTTAAAAAACCAGTAAAAGATACGAGAATTCCGCCTTCAAGACCATTGAATATTAATTACAAAGAAATCAAAACGAGTGCAAATATTTTCACTGAAACGTTTCGCCTTTACAGCCAATATTTCAGTAAAATTTTCTCAGCTGCTTTTTTATTGGCTTGCGCTTATACCCTAATATTACTATTTAAATATCAATTAAATATAGGTGAAGTCATTGCTTCCTATCGCGGTCATTCGTTTGAAGATTGGCTTTTTAATCAGCATTTTGCCAATTTATTCCAGTTCTTCAATTACGAAAAAGTACCTATTTTAGGTGTGATTAATACCGTTGTTTTTGGAACGATGGTTTATATGGGGTGTTATTATTTTATAAGAAATTCAGAAAAGCACATTCGTCTTTCGACTGGTTTTCATATTATAGGTTGGTTAGGAGCTGTTGGTATTTGGGGCATGTTTAATGCTATGATTTGGCAAAGGATAGAAGTTGCTGTTTTAGGAATGCTTTTGTTTCCGCTCTTATTGCTTTGGCTTGTAGTGATGCTAAAAGAAAGCAAAAATCCGTTTTCTGCTATTGTTCGAACATTGTCGCTTTGGAGTAGTAATTTTAGTTCAGTCTATGGGGTTTTTCTGATTATGCTTTTGATTAGTTTCTTGTTTTCCTATATATTTAGTTCGCCAATATTATGGTTTTTAATGGATATTATTGGTTGGAATTTTTCTTTGCCAGAAGCTGAAATGTCTGCGATTTTTGCAGGTATTTTAACATTTATTTTTTCCATGTTTTTCTGTTTGATTTTTCCTGTTTTTATGATTAGCACAGGATTATTATATGCGAGTTTGAAAGAAGTGAGAGACGCAGATGGGCTTCGAGAAAAAATTGAAATGATTGGGGTTAAGAAACAAGCTTTCGGATTAGATCAAGAACGATAAGAAGATAAAAATATAAATATGAAGATAAAAGATACACTCCTGCTTTGTACTGCTCCTTTCTGGAGAATGGGCATACTGTGCGTGTTCTTTTGGTTGTGTGGTAATATGGCAAGCGCACAAGACGCTGGAAAAAGGGGATATATGAAATCTTCTTTGCAAGAAAGTGAAACAGCAGCAGCTTCTTGGAGCAATGCCGTAGAAGGATTGGATTACACGCCTCGTAAGAAAAAAAAGAAAAAAGATAAAGTAGATGATGATTCTGATTCTAGTCCAAATCTAGATTTTTTAAATAATTCTCTTTTTAGTGGTAATTGGTCGGCTATATTCAAAGTATTATTTTTTGTGTTAGTCATTGGGCTTTTGACTTTTCTCATTATTCGCATCATGGGCGGAACAGCCTTTTTATCTAATCGAAAAGTCGAAAAGGAAGAGATCAATTATTCTATTGAAACCGTAGAAGCAGATATTCATAAATCGGATATTGAAGGATTTGCTCAACATGCACTTCGAGAGAAAGATTATAAATTAGCCATTCGATTGTATTATTTACAAGTACTTAAAGTCTTGTCTCAAAATAAATCTATTAAGTGGAAACGAGACAAAACGAATAATGAGTATATCCGAGAAATGCGTCAAAACGCTCATTTTAAAGACTTTAGAAAAACAACGCGCTTATTTGAGCAAGCTTGGTATGGCGATGTACAAATACAGGAACAGGATTTTGAACGAGTAAAACCACAATTTGTAAATTTACTTGATGCTTTAGACAAAAAATAATTCTATGAAATGAGGTAGAATCCTATTCATTATAGGATTTAACTCTTGCAAGTAGCATTATTATTGTAGCAGAAAGCTATTTATTAAAAAGCAGCAAAGCGTAATTAAAGATATGTTCGATAAACGATCAATTATAATTTTGGCCATTATTTCGGCTGTTATTCTATCACTTTTGATATACATCAATCGCCTCAATCGAAATGTGTATAACTGGAGTGAGACGTATAAGACCGAAAGTAAAGAGCCTTATGGTGCTTTCGCCTTTCATGAGTTTCTCTATGATTATTTCCCTAATCATGGACTGACAGACATCTACAAACTAGAAGAAAACCTGCCCGAAGATCCAGAAGAAAAATCTAATTATGTCCTTCTAGGTTATGGAATGCATATGGATACCGCCCGAAGTGAAAAGTTATTAAAATTCGTTGAAAATGGAAATAATGCATTTATTATAGCGCGTTATATTCCAGCAGATTTTTTCGAGCGTTTTTTATATTTTAATGAATGTGATTTTGATTATAGGAAGAGTTATCTCGAAACCTATGACACAATAGGAACTCTATCTTTAATTCATCCTAAATTAAAAACCAAGACAAAATATACCTATACTTATAACCATAAAAGCGAAGGGAATTCTTGGCAATATATAGACTGGGCAAATCTTTGTTATGAAGAGCCTGATTTCTTAGAATTGGGTTATTTAAATGACGGTTTGCCCAATTTTGTTCGTGTTCCTCATGGTGAAGGTTATTTTTATTTTCACACTACACCTTATGCTTTTACAAATTATCAATTGTTAAAAAAACGCAATCGAAAGTATGCGAGTAGGGTTTTAGCACATTTGGAAGAAGGGCCAATTTATTATGATATTGAAAATAATATTCAAAGAATACCAGAAAGAATTGAAGACGCTGGACAGGATAATGATGATATGTTTGATGGTCAGAAAGCTGCATTTGATGATAAAACACCTTTGGAATTTATCTTGTCGCACCGTAGTTTGGCGTGGGCATGGTATTTAATGATAGGATTGAGTGTGTTTTATTTGTTCTTTAGAGCCAAACGCAAACAGCGAATTATTCCAGTTCTTGAACCGAATACAAATACATCATTGGAGTTTGTAGAAACGATTGGAATGCTTTATTGGCAACAAAATGATCATCGTCAATTAGCTTTACAGCAAATGAAACTGTTTATCAATCATGTCAATACACGCTATAATTTCTCTATTAAAAATGTAGATGACCGATTATTAAATCGCTTGTCCGTAATCACAGAAATTCCAGAAAAACACTTGAAGTCGATATTTGATAGTTATAAAAAAATTAAAAATTCAAATGCCGTTTCTGAAACAGAAATGATTGCATTTCATCAATTGATAGATTATTTTTATAAAAATTGTAAGTAGGTGTTTTGTAATAAAAGTTTTTA
Organism: uncultured Saprospiraceae bacterium; assembly: GCA_937125475.1. Taxonomy (GTDB): domain Bacteria; phylum Bacteroidota; class Bacteroidia; order Chitinophagales; family Saprospiraceae; genus CAKZLL01. The sequence goes on from CAKZLL010000230.1 coordinate 13,566, forward strand.
AATCAACTTTTAAAACAAAGTATCAAGTTTAATTAAAATTTATTATTCTAAAGAAGAAGTAATGGACGAATTATTGGACAACCAACCAACGAATGATCCTATTTTAGGAAAAAGTAAATTGCCCCTTCACAAAATTAGTGAAGCAGTCGATAAAGTCACTGATGAGATCCAAAAAGTTATCATTGGTCAAAGCGAAATGATTGAATTGATGTTGGCGGCATTGTTCACTAATGGTCATATTTTAATCGAAGGCGTGCCAGGAATTGCAAAAACCTTGACCGCTAAATTATTTGCGAAAGCGATTTCGGTCGAATTTAATCGAATTCAATTTACACCCGATTTGATGCCAACAGACGTGATGGGAACGACTGTTTTCAATATGCAAAATTCTGAATTTACATTTAATAAAGGCCCTATTTTTTCTAATCTGGTCTTAATTGATGAAGTCAATCGTTCGCCTGCAAAAACGCAATCTGCGCTTTTTGAGGTGATGGAAGAAAGCCAAATAACAGTCGATGGGAATACCTATCCGATGGATTTTCCTTTCTTTGTCATTGCTACTCAAAACCCGATTGAGCAAGAAGGAACGTATAAATTACCAGAAGCACAACTGGATCGTTTCTTATTTAAAATTAATTTGACTTATCCTTCTTTGGATGATGAGAAAGCGATTTTGATGAGATTTCGGGATGATTTTTCTATGCGTCAAGTGAAGGATGTACAAGCAGTTATTAGTGCATTAGAAATTAAAGAATGCCAAAATATCATCGAAAAAGTCTTTATTAAGGACGAGTTACTAGAATATATTAGTAAAATTGTAGTTGATACACGGAATAATGGCGATTTGTATTTGGGCGCTTCTCCACGTGCATCATTAGCAATAATGAAAACTTCTAAAGCAATCGCTGCAATGAATGGGCGAGATTTTGTAACGCCTGATGATATTAAAACGGTCGCTTATCCTGTCCTTAATCACCGTGTTATCTTAATGCCAGAGCGAGAAATGGAAGGCTATACCGCACAAGATGTGATTAACGATATTGTTAAAAAGATTGAAGTACCTAGATAGGATTGAAATGATTGTGTGATTGAAATGATTGTTTGATTGTGTTGCTCCTTCGTCGCAATTGTATTTGTTACAATCAGTGAAGCGACACAATCAGCGAAGCGACACAATCAAAAAAAACAACTCAATGTTAGATTTTTTAGACGACATAGAATTATTTAGCACTCGATTTTTCGTAGTGTTATTTGCTGTATTAATGGCGATCCTTGCGGTCTATTTGGGTTGGGGAGCGATGGCAGCAGCGGTAAAAGTAAGTGCTGTACTGGCTTTATTTGTCGGAATTTTTTTCCTGTTTCGCCGAGGTTTAAACAATGTATTTTTATCGGATCGATTCTTTTGGATCATGGGCGGAATTATTGTTTTATTCTGTGCGAGTTTTATGTGGGATATTCTTTTTTCAGTGGCGCAAACGGCATTGATTGTCTTCGGAGCGATTTTTTTAGTAGATAGTTTAATGCTTTTTAATCCGAATGTTACACCGAAATGTAAGCGAATTACACCCAAACGGATGTCGTTAGGTGATGATAATAAAATAGCAATTGAAGTTGAATCTTTTTATAGATTACCATTGTCTTGTACGCTGATAGATGAAATTCCTGTACAGTTTCAAAAACGAGATTTTGCTTTAGAGTTCAATCTTAAACCGAATGAAGAAAAGTACCTCGAATATGAATTAAAGCCCTTGTCGCGTGGCGAGTATCTTTTTGAAGATATTAACTTATTTATTCGCAATTCGATTGGGATTGTAGAACGACGTATTACTTATGAATTGCAAGAGAGTGTTCCTGTTTTTCCGTCGATTTTGCAAATGAAACAATTCGAACTCAAATCCTTCCAAACTTTATCTGGTTATAAAGGTATTAAGAAAATGCGCCGAATTGGTCATAGTTACGAATTTGAGCAAATCAAAAACTATGTGCGAGGCGATGATTATCGAAGTATCAATTGGAAGGCAACGAGTAGGAGAGGGCGTTTAATGGTCAATCAATTTCAAGATGAACGCGCTCAACAAGTTTATACAGTGATCGACAAAAGTCGTGCAATGAAAATGCCTTTTAATGGCTTGAGCTTGATGGATTATGCGATTAATACGGGCTTAGTTATTTCTAATGTTGCATTGCAAAAACACGATAAAGCGGGTTTACTAACGTTTTCTGACAAAATCGGAAGCGTCATCAAAGCGGATCGACAAGGCAATCACCTTAATAAAATTCTCAATGCCTTATACCGAGAGAAAGAACGGGATTTGGAAGCAAATTATGAATTATTGTATAGTTGTGTGAGGCGATTTATTCAAGGACGAAGCTTGGTTTTTGTGTACACTAACTTTGAAAGTATGTATGCAATGGAACGTGTTTTGCCTATTTTAAGAAAAATTAATAACTTGCATTTATTAGTTGTTGTTTTCTTTGAAAATACAGAAATGCGGGAATATTTGGATAAGGATGCCGTAGATACGCAAGAGGTTTATTTTCAAACTACAGCCAGACAATTCCTGACCGAGAAACAGCAAATCGTTTATAAATTACGTCAATACGGCATTCAATCTATTCTAACTGCTCCAGAAGATTTATCTATTAATACAGTTAATAAATATTTAGAATTGAAATCAAGAGGACTGATTTAATTCTAAATAAAAGTACCTTAACACTTCTTTTTTAACTTCCTTTGATTTCTCGAAAAGAGGAATTAAAGGAAGTTAAAAATTACAATAAAGCTATCAACAATGAAAAAAAATCGAAACTACTTTTACTATCTTATTCCTGTGATTTTAGGTTTTATATTGGGATATTATAATCCAGAAGGAAAACTTGATTTCATAGTTCAGAAAAGCGCGGCACGTTCTGTTTCTAATTATGATGGTTGGAGAACGAATTTGAAATTGGCTAGAAACGATCAAGGCATGTTGATGCGTGGAATTGTGGCTCGAATTGGATTAGGAGCGAATACCAAGGAAGAGGCGATTTATCTGTCGGCGAGAAAAGATTCAGAAGGGCAGCGTTTAAATTCCGCAAATGAATATAAAATCATTTTGGACGAAGCTATTCCTGTTGATGCATTTTGGAGCATTACATTATATGGAGGCGATGATTATCTAATTAAAACGGATTATAATAAATATGGTGTGTCGAGTTTTCAAAACTTAGAAACACGAGGTGATGGTAGGATTGTTTTGACTTTATCAAAAAACAAACCTGAAAACGATGCGAATTGGATTCCTTTGCCTAAAGATGATCAAGATCTAACGCTGACATTACGTTGTTACAATCCACAAGAAAAAATGTTAAATGATCTTAATAATGTTAAATTACCTGTCGTTAAAAAAGTAATCAAAGGAGAAATTTAGAGGATTGCACCCTTATTTATTCATTTTTCATTCACCTAACTTATTACACATCATATGAAATATATAAAAATTACTGCGATTTCTCTTTTCTTGTTCCTGCTTTTTTTTGTAATTGGAACAGTTGCAAGTGTTGGTCAATACCCGAAAAGTGAATTTGATCGAATTGCTCAACGAAATATTGACTTCAACGGAGGCGCATGGATTTTGGGTCATAAACAAAAAATAATTGATTCGGATTTCAAAACTATCGTGAAACCAGCGGTAGATTTTCTTTATTCTTTTGCTACTTTAGATGCTTCCGCTGGCGCTTATGTCTTATCGATTCCACCTATTGACCGATATTTTGTATTTCAATTTATGGAAGATGACACCGATGTTTTTAATTATATTGGGAGCAGGACACATGGAAAAAATAAAGCATTAAACATTTTATTAACGCCTCCAAATTATAAAGGAGAAACACATGGGCTAGAAACGCTTGAACTAAAAACAGAGATGGTTTGGTTATTAGCTCGGTTTCAATTACTTAATAAAGAAGATGCGCCGAATGTTCATGCAATCCAAAATCAAGTCAAATTTACGCCAATTAAGGATTGGAAATAATGACCTGTTTTTTTAGAATTTTTTTATTCAATTATTAAAAATGAAGCGTCAGACCATTTTTAAGCTTATTTCTATTCTTATTGGATTATTATTTGGATTGATTATTACCGAAGTTGGTTTTAGGGTTTACCACAGAATTACCTATCAATCCTTAATGGATATTAATGAAAATCGCCCGCCTGTAGAGCGAAGTGAGGAAGAATTGAAATTAGGACAAGTCGTTCAAGTTTCTTCTAATAAAAAAATTATTTACGAACTTGTTCCTAATTCTAAATATAAGTTCAAAAATGTACTAGTTGAGACGAATGAACAGGGATTTAGAGATAAAAATTATCCAGTTAAAAAAGTTAAAAAAACGAGAAGAGTTATCGGATTAGGCGATTCAATTATGTTTGGTTGGGGAGTGGAGGAAAAAAAATCCTATCTCACACGATTAGAAAACAAGCTTAATCAAGAAAAAGATTCCTTCCAATATGAAATCATCAATACAGCAGTTCCAGGGTATAATACGGTGATGGAAATCGAAACCTTTCAAGAAAAAATTGACGCTTCACAAGTTGATTTAGTGATTATTAACTATGTTCATAATGACCTTGATTTGCCTAATTTTATTAGAAAAAAACCAGTTTATTCTAATTTGAATGAATTGTTTATGATCAAATTTTTTAGTGATGATAATGGTTTTGATGAACGATTGAGAGGTGCGCCTTTTGATGGAAAAAACTGGAAATATCAAAGCGATACAACTAAAATTCCAGCTGAATATCATGATATGGTAGGTATGAAATCTTATCAGACAGCCATGAAAAAACTCCAAAAGTTAAGCGAAACTCATCAGTTTAAAGTGATTGTTTTATCACATCGCCCTACTGCTAATGCACCAGAAGCCATTAAAACAATTAGCGAAGAGTTAGGGTTTGAATTTGTGGTAGTTGGCCCGACTTGGTTAGAATTTAAGGCTAAAAATCCAGAAATAGAATGGAAAATAGCGCCTGATGATTTTCATCCTACACCAGCAGGGCATCAAATTATATCAGAAGTACTAGAGGAAAAAGTAATTGAATTGTTTGAAAAGAAATAGTCTAAGGATCGGATCTATTCAATAGATCCAATCCTCGGATTTTTCATTTAATCCGTAAATTCAGCTAAATAAGAGATCCGAATTGTTTCTATTTTAACACCACTTTCTTTCATATTAAAACCAATTTCATTAACAGGATCGGGCGGAAGAATTACTAAGATTAGATTTTTATTAACAAAAAACTGAACCTCTTTTTTTACTTTACGAATTGTGATTAATCGAGTGTCAGGAGCTTGATCCGTTCTGATTTTCTTTAAATCTTTCACACCAATTAATATTTTATATAGTCGTTGTAAAACGTTGTAAATACCATCCGCCCACATATCAAATTGATATAAAATATCTTTTTCAGAATCGTCCTCTGGATTGGCAATATTAGGTCTGGCAGCGCCCCAAATATTTAACACACCTTTCTTTTTATTGATTTTAACCAAACATTCGATTTCGAAATTTTTAGCCGTATCAATTGGAAATTTGAGTTCTCGTAGTCCTTTCCTTTTGGTGAAAGTTGGTTTTCGAAGTATTTTTTCATCTTGTTGATAACCAGAGATGTCAATATTGTTTTTTTTGACTTTTTGTTCTAATAGAACGATACGATTAGAGTCAGAAACCTCTAGATATTTCTTCTGAGCCGTAGCGGTGAAAGAAATAAAAACGAGTAAGAAGAGAGAGAGTAGATTGATTGCTTTCATTGCTTTTTTGCATTTTTTTAACAAAAAACACCTTTTGATTTACTAAGGGAATAATGAATAATAAGATGTGATTTGAAGAAGGGAGTTTAATATTTAGCACCAAAAACCTATCCAAATATTTAATGTTTTAGCAAGCGATTAGACAGGAATGTAAATGAATTCTTTATCGAACAATTTTTGATAAAAAAATAAATTAAAAGATTGTTAAATAGGAAGGTATTAAAAGATTATTATTTTTAATAAAATATTAGAATTATGTGTGATTTATTCATGAACTCTTCGTCTATACGATAAAAAGTTTTTTTATAAATGGCTATTTTTTGTGAAAAATAAGATAGTATAGTATATAAAAAGGACGCATTAATTATTTTGGAATATTTATTGCGAACATATTTGTAAAAAGCTAATGAATTAACAAAAACCAATTTAGCATGAAATTTATTATATCAACCATATTCTTTATTGTGAGCCTAAGTCCTTATATGAATGGACAAGGTTGTGGTGCTGTACCATCAGCTGATCAAGTTAAAGCTATGGAAGATGCACTTCCAAAAACAAGAAGTTTTAATGGAACAATAACTAGAGGAATTGTTGATGTTCCTATTCAAATCCATGTTGTACGAAATAGTAAAGGGAAAAAAGGCATTCGTCCTTATCGAATCAAAGAAGCAATTGATGATTTGAATGGTCATTTTATATCGGCTAATATTCGTTTTGTTCAACTTAAAAACATTAATTATATTGATAATGATATTCATTTTGATTTCAATGTGAAGAATGAAGCAGAATTAGGGCGTAAGCACGATATTAGTAAAGTTGTTAATCTTTATATCGTTAATAGTATTTCTAGTGGTCAAGTCTCTTTGTGTGGTTATGCTTATTTTCCTCCTGGGAATGATCGAGTAATGATGTCTAAAAGTTGTATTAATAATGGTAGTACACTTCCGCACGAATTAGGACATTATTTCATGTTGTATCACACGCATGGAATTTCTAATAATGGTACAACAGACGAATTAGTGAAACGAGATAATTGTCATATTGCTGGAGATCGAGTATGTGATACAGAAGCTGATCCGAATATTGCAGGTTTGGTAGATGCTAATTGCGTATATATTGGAAGAAAGCGAGATAAAAAAGGAAGGGTTTTTAAACCAGACCCATATAATATGATGTCTTATTCAACGAAGGCTTGCCGTCAAAAATTTACTAAGGGGCAGTTTAAGCGGATGAATTATGCGATACTGAATCATAGAGATTATTTAAGGTTTCCACCTACAAAAGTAACAAACCCTACTCCTTTAGCCCAAAAGGCCGCGAGCATGTCAGGAAGTTTAATGTTGGAAATTGCAGAAAAAAGTTTGCCGACTTCTTTGGATCAAAATTTATTTAAATCAAAAGACGGCTATTATAAAGGAACAAATTATCAATTATTTATTTCTAATGAACAAACCGCCTATGTTTATGTGATTGGCTCAAATTTGAAAAATGAAATGAATGTTTTATTCCCACTCGAAAATCAAAGCGCTTTAATCTTTAAAGGAAAAGAGAAACTAGCTTTGCCAGGAGCAGGATATATGTATCAAATGGATAATGTAAAAGGACAGGATTATGTTTGTGTTTTATATTCGAAACGTCCATTGAGGATAGAGGAAGTAGTAGGGGATATGAAGCAATCTTCTGGTAATTTTATGCAACGCTTATATAAGGTGTTAGGTGAAAATGTAGTGCCGCTCAATGAGGTGAAATATGAGCAAAAAGAAAAAATTCTTTTTTCGGCAACTACTCAGAACGCTTATATCGTTCCAGTTGTAGTAGAAATAAAGCACTTATAAATATTAAGAATATCTTTAGAAAAAATAGAATAAACAATTAAACAAACAATTAAGATCTACACTCGAAAACCAGTAATTATGGAAGTATTAAAATTAAAAAAAATTACTCATATCATTTTTGCAATAGTTACTTTATTGCTAATTTCAACAAACATGCAAGCTCAAAAGCGAAGCAGTTGCATGTCGGGAGACTGCAAAAATGGTCCTGGCTTGCAAGTTTGGGAAAATGGAGAACGATATGAAGGATGGTTCAAAAATGGCATGAGAGATGGCTATGGTTTTATGACTTATGAAAATGGGAATACCTATATAGGAGAATGGTCTGAAAATCTACGTTATGGTCATGGTGGTATTACTTTTAAGGATCATGAGGTCAAAGTCAAATATGTAGGAGAATGGAAAGCTAATAATATTCAAGGATACGGTTCTTTGCATTTGAAAAGAAATAAATATCAAATTGGTTATTGGAATAAAAATCAATTTAATGCTATTGATAAAGTCAATGTCTGTTTGGAAGGAGATTGTGAAAATGGTTGGGGAACATTTATTTTTAAAGACCAAAGTTTATACATAGGAGAGTTTAAAGAAGGTTTGAGACACGGACAAGGTACTCAAATTTATAAAATGGGGTCAAAATATAAAGGAACACACAAAGATGGAAAAAGAAATGGCTTTGGTATTTATTATTATTTAAATGGAAATAAATACGAAGGAGAATGGAAAAATGATAAGAAATTTGGTGGAGGGAAATTATATAAACAAGGTAAATTAGATCATGGTGGTGTTTGGGAAAATAACATTTTGATCACTAAAATAAAGCCGAATGATGTTAAAATGAATAATTTGCCTTCTGCTGATAAAAAAGCTCCAACAATAGAAATTATAGAACCATCTGTCTCTAGAGGACCAATCGTAGTTTCAAAGAAAAAAAGAGTAAGGATATTTGGTAAAGTAACTGATCAAAGCGGGGTATCTCAAGTCAGAGTAAGTGGAGCAGTTGCTACATTGAGCCAAGAAGTGGGTGATACTAGAGAATTTGAAGCTTATGTTTTGTTAGCTGAAAAGCAAAATGATTTTTGGGTAGAAGCAACAGATACAAAAGGTAATGTGATTAAGATTGATTTTACTATTGTATATGAGAAAGAGAATGAAACGATTCCTTCAGATCTTTCTGATAAGCCGCCTATCATTAATTCTAATGATAAAGCACCAAGAACGGCCTTAGTGATTGGAAATAGTACTTATTCTGATGCGCCTTTGCGTAATCCAATGAATGATGCGAACTCAATGGCGAAGAAATTAACCAAGTTAGGTTTTGATGTTACATTGGAATTGAATATCAAGCAAAGGGATTTGAAAACAGTCATCCGTGATTTTGGTAAAAAATTAAAAGCTAAAGGCGGAGTAGGGTTGTTTTATTATGCAGGACATGGAATCCAATTCAATGGAGATAATTATTTAGTACCTGTTAATGCAGATATTGAAAAACAATTGGATGTCGAAGTCGAAGCGGTTAAATTACAACGAGTTTTGAATGAATTAGAACATGCTAATAATCAAATGAATATTGTTATTTTGGATGCTTGTAGAGACAATCCTTATGCTAACTTGCGATCTGCAAGCGGTAAGGGGTTAGCGCCTGTTTATGGTGCGCCTTTAGGTACTTTTATTGCTTATGCAACGTCTCCAGGACAAGCAGCATCTGATGGAAATGGTAATCATGGGCTTTATACACAAGAATTATTAGGTGCATTAGATAAATCATCAGGAATGAAAATTGAAGATCTTTTTAAGGTTGTTCGTGCTCAGGTTCGTCAAAAATCTGATGGTAAACAAATTCCTTGGGAAAACTCTTCTTTAGAAGGTAATTTTATTATCAATCCTAAAAAATAGCATAGAGGTTAACAATGGCAAGAAAAGCATCTAATAAATTACTACAAAAAGCTAAAAAATTAAAAAGTGATGAATTTTATACACAACTTTCAGATATTGAAAGTGAGCTAAAACATTATAAAAATCACTTTAAAGACAAAGTAGTTTATTGTAATTGTGATGATCCAAGAGTTAGTAATTTTTTTAAATATTTTTCCTCGAATTTCAAAGAATTAGGATTAAAAAAATTAATATCAGCTTGTTATAGAAATCAAGAGATAGATTTATTCAGTAGTAAAAAGACTGAAAATGGATTTTACTCTGAATACGAAGGCGAGAAAGTAAAAAAAGATGTAATTAATAATGATAAAATTGATATAATTCGTTTCAAGGGAGATGGCGATTTTAGAAGTAAGGAGAGTATCGAGCTTTTAAAACAATCTGATATTGTTGTGACGAATCCACCATTTTCATTATTTCGGGAATATGTTGCTCAATTGATAAAATATGATAAGAAGTTTTTGATAATTGGGAATATAAATGCGATAACTTATAAAGAGATATTCAAATTAATTAAAGGGAATAGGGCTTGGTTAGGAATAAATTTGGGAAGAGGTATTTCTGGCTTTATAGTTCCTGAACATTATGAACTTTATGGTACAGAAGCGCGTATAGATAACTTGGGTAATAGAATAATTTCTCCAAATAATTGTTTATGGCTAACAAATTTAGATACATCTAAACGACATGAAGATATAGTTCTTTCAAAAGTATATTATGGGAACGAAAGCCAATATCTTAAATATGATAACTATGATGGTATTAATGTGAATAAGACCAAAGATATACCAATGGACTATAAAGGATTTATGGGAGTTCCAATAACATTCTTACATAAATTTAACCCTGATCAATTTGAAATAATAAAATTTAGAAAAGGAAATGATGAAAAGGATTTATCAATTAATGGTAAATGTCCATACTTTAGAATTTTAATCAAAAACAGAAGATTACAGCAAAGCCAAATAACATAAACGAATAACAATAAAAGCCGTCAGGGCATTATCGTGAAACGTAAAAACCCGTTGAGGCTAAATTTATTATTAATAATAAATTTAGCCTCAACGGGTTTTTATATTATTTCTATTCAAAAAACTAGATAGAATTTAAATAATTCTATTCCTATCATTTATCATTGATAAAAATCTAGTGACCGACAAAAAAAAGTAATATTGTTGAAAATACAAATATTACTATTGTTTAATATTATTGACTTTGAAGCTAGTTGATTGATTAACAGTGTTTTAAGTTTATATGTTTTGTTTATTGAAATGTCACATTAAAGTGTATTTAAGATGTTTTAAAGTCTTTTTTAGAGCTTTTATTGTTTTTAATCATGTCTCATAATTGAAATTTATTGATCTGTGTTTTTTTTATATGAAAATATCATATTTGTGACACTGGTTTTAATTATATGATTTAATATCTATATTTTAGTTATTTGGAATATTATTCCGAATAATGTGTTTTTTGTTATTTAATTAAGAATTAAATTTTGATAATAATTGTTTTTTTAAAATATTAAACTTTGGTGCTTGCGTTTTTATCTTGGAATATAAAACTACTTCATTCATTATTGTGATAAAGTTGGCATGGTTTTGTCAATATAGTAAGTATCCAAACAAATAATACAATAAACTAACTAATACTAACGACATGAAAAACTTAATCATCAATTTCGCACTTATAACAGCAATCATCTTAATTGCTAATACTGCACAAGCATCTAATTTAAATAATCCAGTAGATACAGCAGATGTAGAAATGATGTTCGGATCAAGCAAACAACAAGTAACTACTACGGGCGCATTTGGTGAAGTAGTAGGTGCATCAAAATCAGCTTTTTTCATGGACTTAGCAGAAGGAGAAATCACTCCAGAAATGGTTAGAAAACCTAGAGCTTTAGCAGATAATTTCACAGGATATACGATTGAGTTAGTTACTGTTTTCAATAAGCCTTTAGCAACAGATGATGCTTTATTCCAAACTTTTGGAGGTATCAAAGTAGTTCAGCGCACTGAAAATAGCTTTACTTACATGATCGGAAATTTTGATAATAAGAAAGCATTAGAAAAATACTTAAATCAAATCATCTTACCTAAGTATGCGAAAGCTCACGGTGTTAAATACAAGAAAGGAAATGTAGTTAAATACAAATAAATAATAGTAAGGTTTAGTTAAAAAATGTTAGATAGTAGTTAGAAAAATCCATCAGTAATGATGGATTTTTTTTGTATTTAAGGATGTTGAAAAAGTAAAAACGCGAATTGATTTCTTTATCAATTCGCGTTTTTACTTCTAGTTAAATCTAATTTTATTAATTACTATTAACTGTAGCTATCTTTTCTTTTCTATACTTGATTGTAGAAGGTGCAACACCTAAATTTTTATCAATAGACATATTAGGAAAATGAATTTTTATCCCTATTTTAACCATCGCCAAATGATGAATAGCATGATCGTATGCATACATTAATTCGCGACCAATAGAAGAAGGAATTTGGGAATTACCTTCTTCTTCATAATCAGTAAAACTTGAATTAACTTTTACTATCGCATGAATATCAAGGGGTTGTATCGCAATTGATATATTCTTTAGCTCTTCGATGGCTACTCTAGTATCTTTTTCGATCAATGGATTGCGAATGCGTTTATCATAATCAATAGAAGTTCCGTCACAACCCTTGATTAAGCAAAGATAAAAATCAATAACATGACGAACATGTTGCCCAACCGAAGACCCATTGAAAGTCGTCAATGGTTGACAAAAAACATCATTATCCATTTTAGATAATAGATCTTGAATTTGATTAGTGATGATTTGAGTTCCAGCTTTTGGATTCATACCTTATTAAGTTTTGTAACACTTACACTGTTGATCTATCATCATTGATTATAGCTTTAAGAACAATTTAATTTCAAAAAAAAACGCTCAATCAAAACAGCAAGAAGCATTAGGTTTTAGTGATTTCTCTAAATAGTCTTTGAATATAAGTCTATTACTTATAGACTTCTTTTCTACATGCTTTTAGGGTATTCATCAAAAGAGAAGTTACAGTCATTGGACCAACTCCTCCTGGAACAGGCGTAATAAAACTAGATTTTGGTGCGACGTTCTCAAAATCGACATCACCAACTAAACGATAACCTCGTTTTCTAGAAGTGTCTTCTACTCGATTGATACCAACATCTAGAATTACAGCACCTTCTTTTACCATATCAGCCGTAACAAAATTAGGCATTCCGATAGCTGCAACAATAATATCCGCTCGTCTAACTTCTGCGGCTAAGTCTTTGGTGCGACTGTGCGTTAAAGTGACCGTACAATTCCCTGTTTTCATTTTTCGAGACATCAAAAGACTCATTGGCGTACCAACAATATTACTTCGACCAATCACAACACAGTGTTTTCCTGATGTTTCAATGTTGTACCTATCGAGCATTTGCACCATGCCAAACGGCGTAGCAGGCAAATAAGTTTCCAAGCCTAAAGCCATTCGACCAATATTCATTGGATGAAAACCGTCCACATCTTTTTCGGGAGCAATCGCTAAATTAATTGCCTCTTCATCAATGTGTTTTGGTAATGGTAATTGCACAATATAACCATCAATATCTGGATTTTCGTTCAATTCCTTCACGACTTCGAGCAATTCTTCTTGAGTGATTGATGCTTCTTTTCTAACTAAAGTAGAGTGAAAGCCAACTTGATCACAAGATCTTACTTTATTACGGACATAAACTGCACTCGCAGGATTATCACCAACTAATATAGCTGCAAGATGAGGCGTTTTTCCGCCAGAGGCTATAAGTTGTTTGACTTCTATTGCGATTTCTGCCTTTATTGTTTTCGCAAGCGACTTACCGTCAATTAATTGCATGAAACTTTAAATTTTAAAGAAAAAAATTCCTAGTTATAAAATATTTATAAACCAATATCATATTTAATTTTTGCGAAAATTCTGCGATATGTATCAAAAGAAATAGGAACAACCTTTTGAAATCAAACCTATTTCACAAAAAATTAAAAAAGAGTGTTTATAGTATAAGCGCAAAAATAACGTATTATTTTTTTTATTCAACATTTATATACCCTGATAGCTATGATACTTTTGTCAAAAACCGTCATTTAATATTTAAAATCTGTTAATAAGCACTGATTTATTTTTTAAATCTAGTAAATTTAAAAGCAGATCGGTGAGGATTTCCTTTTTTTAAGAAAATGATATGAGTTTAATAAAACAATAGATCGTTTGGTCGGTTATTGATATTTGAAGAAAACACGTTACATTTGCAAAAAATTACATCATTCTTGAAATTAAACTATTGGAAGTTAGTCTGTATTGATAAACTCTTTTTGTAGGCACATTTATTATCAATAAAGACTATTAGTTACAAAGCTAATTATTTCATTAGAGTAAATAATATAAAAGTTATGAATTACGATTTGATTGTTGTAGGAAGTGGACCTGGCGGTTATGTAGCGGCTATTCGTGGCGCTCAACTTGGGCTGAAAGTAGCAGTAGTAGAAAAAGAATCGCTTGGTGGTATTTGCTTAAATTGGGGATGTATCCCAACGAAAGCCTTACTGAAATCAGCGCAAGTTTTTGAATATATTAAACATGCAAGTGATTATGGTATTGAGGTTTCTGATGCAAAAGCGAATTTTAGCAGCATCATTAAGCGCAGTCGTAATGTAGCAAATGGTATGTCAAAAGGAATTAACTTTTTGTTTAGAAAAAATAAAATCGAAGTCTTAAATGGTTTTGGTAAATTACAAAAAGGTAAGAAAGTAGAGGTTACTGACGATAAAGGCAATAAAAAAGTATATTCAGCTAATCATATTATATTAGCAACTGGCGGACGCGCTCGCGAATTACCATTTTTGAAGATTGATAATGAAAAGGTCATTGGTTACCGCAAGGCAATGAGCATGGAAGAACAGCCTAAAAGCATCGTCGTGATTGGCGCGGGTGCGATTGGTGTGGAGTTCGCTTATTTTTATAATTCGATTGGTACAAAAGTAACAATCATTGAATATATGCACGGATTAGTGCCACGCGAAGACAAGGATATTTCTAAGGAATTAGAAAAAACATATAAGAAAGCAGGCATGAAAATCTTAGGAAATACGGCTGTTCAGGCGGTAGATACTTCGGGTAATGGCTGTAAAGTAACCTATAAAAGTAACAAAACAGGGAAAGTAACTACCATCGAATGTGATGTGGTTCTTTCTGCAACAGGCGTTGCACCAAATACAGAAAACATTGGTTTAGAGGAAGTTGGCGTTGAAACGAATAGAGGAATGGTCAATGTAGATGCGTATTACCGCACGAATGTTGAAGGCGTTTATGCTATTGGTGATATTGTCGCTGGTCCAGCTTTGGCACACGTTGCAAGTGCAGAAGGCATTACTTGTGTAGAAGCTATCGTAGGACACAAACCTGAGCCAATTGATTATGGTAATATTCCAGGTTGTACGTATTGTAGTCCTGAAATCGCATCAGTCGGTTATACCGAAACAGCGGCAAAAGAAGCAGGTTATGAGATTAAGGTAGGTAACTTTCCCTTTTCAGCTTCTGGTACAGCAAGTGCCTCAGGCGCGCAAAGTGGTTTTGTGAAAGTGATTTTTGATGCTAAATATGGCGAATGGCTTGGAGCGCATTTCATTGGAAATAACGTTACAGAAATGATCGCTGAAGTGGTTGTCGCTCGTAAATTAGAGACAACAGGACACGAGATTATTAAAAGTATTCACCCACATCCGACTATGAGTGAGGCAATTATGGAAGCAACAGCAGCAGCTTACGGAGAAGTTATCCATTTATAAAATGATGAATAGTTTATAAAAAATGATTGAAAAGGGATAAAACGATTTTGCGTTTTATCCCTTTTTAAATTAAAAAACACATACTTATTCTGATTTCATTCGTTATATAATCAAATTGAATTTTAATCAAAAACATAAAATTATGAAAATCAAATTTGGCGTTTTTTTATTGGTATTTTGTTTTGCTCAAACCGCTTTTTCGCAAAGAAATAGTCAAGAAAAAGAAGATTTTTCGATGAATTTTGTATTTAAGTATAAATCAGAGAAAAGTTATATGATTCATTTGATTAAATCAGATGAAGGAGGAAAAATTACTTATTCTAATTTATCATGTGACGCATTGCAAAGTAATGAAGTCATAGCAGATGCTTATTATTTAAATCAATTGGATAATTACCTAAAGGAAATTGATATTTTGACCTTTAAACCTAGTAATAATAATCATGATTTAAATGCGAATCTTTATGTAAGGTGCTTTTATTCAGATAACGAAACAAGGCAAAGTAATGATTTTACTTTTACTTTTAATCCTGATAATATAGGAGAGGAAAATAAAATACTGGAATATTTAGTGGATGTATTAGACGCAAATACTAGTCGGAGCTGTAATCGGGATGTTTTGGCTAAATTGAAAAAACAGGTGGAAGAGGAAGAGTAAATAAATTTATGAAGTATATTTTTTTGATGAAAAATCTAGCGAAAAAGCTATAAGGAATGTGGATTAATTCATTCTTTATAGCTTTTTTTCGTTAAAAAGACATTAACGAACTCTAGCAATATTTTATAAAATCAAGTTAAAGTGAATCGCCTGTACAAAAATTAAAACTATTATGTTAAATTTGCAGGTAGTTGTGTTTTTATAAAATAAAAATTCAACTATTCATTACTTTAAATAGTAAAGTACCTTTTAAAATTACTTAATAAGAATTAGGATTTCCTCTTAGTTTTTGATTAATAATAAGATAAATGAGCAAAAGAAAAAGAAAACCGCCTGTAAGAAGGGCAACGGAGCAAAAAACGTCAAGAAGAGAAGAAACATCAGAAAGAAAATCGGCTTCTGCAAATCGTAAGAGCGCGACTTCACCGAAAACAAGAAAAAAGCCTAAGAAGAATATTTACACAGCAAAAGACTTGCTTTTTGGTAAAGACAACTATGTTTTAATGATTGGCGGTTTAGTCCTTATTATCATCGGTATGATGTTGATGAATGGAGGAGGAATGGCTGATGAGAATACTTGGAACTCAGATAGTATTTATAGTTTCAGACGAATTACTTTAGCTCCTCTAGTTATTCTTTTAGGATTAGGTTTAGAAATCGTTGCGATTTTTAAGCAACCAAAAGAAGAAACAGTAGTAACTACAACAACAGAAGAATAAATTTAAATTGTTGTTATTGTTTCATTGCTAAATTTTTCTATCAACAATAGAAAATTTTAGAATGCAACACTATTAAATGAGTACTAATTGGATAACGAATGATCTATTCATTATCCATTCTCAATTATCAATTCTCAATTAATTAAAATGGATATTCTTAAAGCTATTATACTTGGATTAATTCAAGGATTAGCGGAATTTTTGCCAATCAGTAGCAGCGGACACATTGAGTTAGGCAAAGTTTTATTGAACTTTGACCCAGGAGACGAAAAGGCGAATTTGTTATTTACAGTGGTCGTGCATTTCGCAACGGTATTGAGTACAATTGTTGTATTCAGAAAAGATATTGTTGATTTATTGAAAGGACTTTTTCAATTCAAATGGAATGATGAAACGAAGTTCGTTTCTATGATTTTGTTATCAATTATTCCGGTAGGAATAGTTTATGTGGCGTTCAAAGAGCAGTTAGAGCAGCTTTTTAATGGCAATATTGTCTTAGTTGGCGCAATGCTTTTGGTCACTGGTGCTTTATTATACCTGACTAAATATGCTGAAAAACGCTTAGAAAGTGGTCGTTCGGTCAATTTTAAAGATGCAATTATCATTGGTATTGCTCAAGCAGTTGCTGTTTTGCCAGGAATTTCTCGTTCTGGTAGTACAATTTCTACGGGATTGTTATTAGGTATTGATAAAAGTAAAATAGCCAAATTTTCTTTCTTGATGGTTTTGCCTCCGATTATTGGCGCGACGCTACTGGATGTTAAGGATGTGATAGAAGGAGAAGCACTACCTGTTGCTATGGAATTATTAGTTGCTGGCTTTTTAGCGGCATTTGTTTCTGGTGTATTGGCGTGTACTTGGATGATTAATTTAGTTAAAAAAGGAAAATTAACCTACTTTGCTATCTACTGTTTCATAGTAGGTACGATTGCAATATTATTTGGATTATGGACATAAAATCGAGCCCGCCCTATAATTTTAAGGAAGGCACGCTGTTGTTAATAGATAAACCGCTAGACTGGACATCGTTTGATGTAGTGAATAAAGTTCGCTATAAACTCAAACATAAATTACAAGTTAAAAAAATAAAAGTAGGGCATTCGGGGACATTAGATCCGAGAGCTACTGGTTTATTGATGATTTGTACAGGAAGATTTACCAAAAAGTTGAATCAGCTTCAAGGGCTTTCTAAAACCTACACTGGTACAATTATGCTTGGCGCGACTACGCCTTCATACGATTCCGAGATGGAAGTGGATGAGCGTTTTCCGACTGATCATATTACGCCAGAGATTTTGGAAGCGGCTAGACAAAAATTTATTGGTGAAATAGATCAACTACCTCCGATTTTTTCAGCGATTAAAGTAGATGGAAAACCATTATACAAAAGAGCTAGAAAAGGGGAAAAAGTAAAAGTTGAACCAAGAAAAATCACGATTAATGATTTTGAAATAACCAGAATACAATTGCCTGAAATTGATTTTAAGGTCAGTTGTAGTAAAGGTACTTATATTCGTTCATTAGCCTATGATTTTGGAAAGGCTTGTGGAAGTGGCGGTTATTTAACGTCATTGAGACGAACAAAAATCGGAGAATATTCGATCAAAAATGCATGGACATTAGATGATCTTCTTCAACATGTTGAAGATAATCATTATGATGAAATTCTAGAAAAGCAGTAGGAATTTATGAAAATCGAACTTTGGGTGATCGGAAAAACAAGTTTTGGCTATTTGAAAGAAGGTATTGAACTTTATCAAAAACGCTTGAAACATTATACTAAATTTGAATTGTTGGTCATCCCCGATTTAAAAAACCGAAAAAAGCTTAATGAAGAACAAATCAAAACAAAGGAAGGCGAAATTTTATTAAAAAAACTCCAAAATAGTGATTTTCTGATCCTATTGGATGAAAATGGTAAATCGCTTTCCTCTGTTAAGTTTTCAAAATACCTTGATCAATTGACTTTGCAACGCCACAAACGAGTTATTTTTGTAATTGGCGGTGCTTATGGTTTTTCGCAAGCTATTTATCAAAAAAGTCGGGCTAAAATTTCCCTTTCTGCCATGACGTTCTCTCATCAAATGGTTCGATTATTTTTTGTCGAACAGCTCTATCGAGCGTTTACCATCTCTAATAATGAGCCTTATCACCATCAATAATTAATCTAATTATGCTCGTTGACTACTGTATAGAGCGCATTCACACCTCCTTTTGACTTATTCATTTATTCTTACTCTAATACTCGTCTTCACTGTTTTTTATTTAAATGAAAATGTTATATTTTTATAATGGTCAACCCATTTATAATCTAAATAACACTAACGCAATATGAAACTTTTACCAAGAACAAAATCTCAAATGGCGCATGAAATGGGTATTTGTTTGCGCACTTTTCAAAGAAAACTTAAAAAAGCCAATTTGAATATTCCTAGAGGCTTAATTTCGCCTAGTTGTCAATTAAAAATTTATCAAGCTTTACAATGGTTTCCTATCAGTACGGAACTGAATGTGGATGTCATGAAGAGTCACATCGAGGCGCGAAATGCTCCGAAAAGACCTAAACGCGTGTAATGTTTTTATCTAAATTGCTATCGTAGCTTTTTTATTTAAAAATGTAAAACACAAAGAAATGAAATAATTTATTTTTTTACTAGCTCTCCTTTTAAGTTCTAATGTACTTATTGCACAAAATGGATGGGATTTATCGAATACATCGGGTAATAATTAAATCAATGGTGCAATTTCGAGGTCAGGTAATATTTTGTTTTCTCAAAACAATGCAAATACTAATAGTATAATTGGTGGAATTCAATCGTCTGTTGGAAACATTGCACAGGGACAGATATTATTTAGGCACACCAATATTGCACCCATTTTGATTAATCCACCCTTACCTCCATTAGATATTAATGGTGCAAGTACGAAGATAGGAACAAGTATTGAGTTTTGGAATTACAGTAGGACTTCAAGAACTGGGGGGATTTTGTAACAACGTATCAAAAAAACATGACAATTGATCAATTTGGTAATGTTGGTATTGGTTCTTTTGATTCTAATTATAAATTAGATGTTAATGGTACGGCTCATTTTACAGGTAAAGTAAATATTGGTTCTACATCCAATTTTAGCGTGACTAATGGAAATGGTGCTGCTTATTATTTAGCAGTTGAAGGCGGTATTTTGTCCCAAGAACTTACAGTGGAACTTAGTGTAGGGAATTGGCCAGATTTTGTTTTTGAGGAAGATTATGATTTAATGACACTTCCCAAATTGAAAACATACTTAGGAACATACAAACACTTACCTAATACCTCTAGTGCTGCAAAAATAGAGCAAGAAGGTTTAGAACTTAAATCAATGACTATTGCTCAACAACAAAATATCGAAGATATTTATCTTCACCTTATACAACTCAATGAGCGTATCACTCAATTGGAAACTGAAAATAAAACACTAAAAAAAGTATTAAATAAAAAATAAATCATTATGAGAAATAAGTTGATAATCTTTATTGGTCTGATAGTCTTTACTTTTTTATTCGGCTGTAAAGAAGAGGATCCGTTTTGTGAAGCCAAACAAGGTTTAACCGGTACATGGTATGAGACTTCGCCTTGTATTTCTGGTTCTTTATTTTGCGATACGATCACTTTTTTTCAAAATAATAGAGTGGAAAGAAAATTTTTCTACGCAGATGATACCGTCGATTATGGTTTTGTAACCATAGATACATTGCTTTTTTATAAAGCAGGCGAAAAAATTCTGTTAAAGAAATATTATGAGCTTAACGACACTAAAGATGAACTTATTATAGAGTCTTTTAGAGAGCGTTATATTGGAATTGGAGTAAGAGATGACGTGACTTTTGTTAAAAAACAATAAGAACAGGCTCTTAATTGTTGGCAAAAATTGAGGTTTCAAGGATTGGATTTCTTTTAGAGGTTCAGCTAATAATTCGGGAACAATAGGTGTAGGCGTAATGGATAAAAATGGGGTTCGGATTGGGGAAGTAATTTTGGAAATGGATTAGATGTCATTGCTCTTGGTGTGGATATTGCTACGACCGATGCCACAGGAAATGGCTTGCTCGGCCCAAACAATAATTACCAATATTTTAATAGAACCTCCGCTGCTACGCCACATGTAGCTGCCGTAGCGGCTTTGATGCTCTCCAAAAATCCTTGTTTAAGATGGAGTGATGTCAAGAGAATCATTAATGAAAGTGCTTATGAAATAACTTATTATGATTTTAGTGAAAATAAGGAAAATGGTAGATGGGATGAAGAGGTAGGTTATGGTTTAGTGAATGCCTATAATGCGGTATTTGCAGCAGTATCTCAGCAATATTTTCTTCAAAATAAAACGGAATATGGAACTGAGGAATATCCATTTATTGGAATAATAGAAACAGGAAGAGCGGTTGATGACAATGTATTCAGTAATGATTATATTATCAATCCTACTGCAATTATTACTTTAAAAGCAACGAATAAGATTATCCTAAAAGAAGGTTTTAAAGCCGAAGCTAGAAGTCACTTCAAAGGATATACTAGTGCTTTTGGTGGGAATTGTTTTGATTGGATAAGAGCTAGAAAATTGTCTTCTAATAGTAATGACAATAATAATTTGACCATTCCAGAAACATCTACTGATCTTATGAGAACAGGTAGTTTTTCTGCACAAGTTAGTCCTAATCCAGTACAAATAGATTTTAATCTTCAATTAAGTAATTTAAGAGGAAATGATCTTAGTATTACGATTTATGATTTGACGGGTCGGTTAATTTATAAAAATGAAGAACAGATAAATACGCCTCACATCAATAAAAGAATTGTGCTTCCTAAAGTGACTAGTACTGTTTTATTATTAAAAATACGCTGTGGAGAAGATCAACAGCAACAAAAGTTAATTCGTTATGAATAAGTATATAATATATCTATTATTGATAGCTGCTTTATTGTCGAGTTGTGATGAGGAGTCGTGTGATCCAGTTATCATAGATCCATATAACTTCTATATAGAACCAATTGATTCTAGTTTACTTGATCCTTGTGGAACAATCAATAAAGTAGCTTGTAGCATTGAGTTTCGAGCAGGTAAGTGGCTAGAAATTCAAGATTCCTTGAATCCACAAATACCTGATACAATTATTTTTGTTACAGATTCAATTGCTTATTGGTCTCCATCAGGTAATCCTTATTTAACCAGTAAAACTTTTTTTGATGGCAACCATATTTATATGGAATGGTCTTGGGGGCTTCAAGGTCCTTTCAGTACTTCCTACGATACCTCAACACAATTATTTGATATAGGTTTTGGAGCAGGAGGTACTCAAGCACAAAATTATCTAAAAATAGAATAGAGGCTATTGTTATGAATAAGTATATGATGAGAATTACCTCTGAACAGGACAAGAAGTTGGTGTAAAAAAAATATTGATTGAATAATTCTAAAAAGAAAAAACACATGAAAATAAGATCATTAATTACCTTATTCCTATTTTTTTCTATCGTGGCAATAGGGCAAATCAAAAATACTAATTTTGAAAATTGGCATACCATTCCTAATATTCCTAATGCAGAAGATCCCGATTTTTGGACTTCGACGAATATTATGCCTCCTAATACAGGTTTCAATCTTGGAATTACTAAATCTACCGATGCTTATGAAGGGAATTACGCGCTTAAAATCATGCCTAAGAGATTTCAACCTAGTCATTTTTGGCTGGGAGATACTACTGGAAGTGTTATTAGTTATGGAATAAGTAATCCAACAGCATTATTACATGATGGTGGTTTTTATATCAAAGATACAGTTGTTTTTATTCCAAGTAAGTTAACAGGGTATTATAAACGAATTAAAACGAATTATACTTCCATTGATACGGCTTATATTAAGATTTTATTGAATAATATAGGTACTGTTTTTGGCTTTTCACGTTATGGAGAATCAGGTTTCTCACCTACTACTACTTACCAATATTTTGAAGTAGATATTTTAGGAGATCCTAGAGCTGATAGCATAGGCATTTCAATATTCTATGAAAGCAATGATACTTCCTCAACGAATGGTGGTTATTTATTAATAGATGATCTAGGAATAGAGCCGCTGGTCAGCACTGATGATTTGAAGGATGTTTCTATCAAAGTATATCCTAATCCGAGCAGTGATTATTTGTATATAGAACAAGGCGAAAACAAACGGATTGAGCGAATAGAATTATTCGACTTGCAAGGGAGGCTCATGAAATCGGTCGATAATATTCAACAAAGCCAACAAAAAATAGATATTAGAGCATTAGAACGAGGCTATTATATGATGAGAATTACCTCCGAACAGGGAATTGGTGTGAAAAAAATATTGATAGAATAATATTCAACGTAGAGCGGTGTAGGGCAAAGGCATGCCTTTGCCCTACATGTTACGTGGATTTTACAAATCTAAAATAACCAAAAATCCCAATCAATAAAACAGCCAACGAAATACCTGCAATCATCCACCATTTTTTTTGTTGAATGGCATTAAGCTGCTCTTGATAACCAGGATTAGCTTTGGCAGGTGTACCAATTCCAGATTTGATATCCCAACTCTTAATCTCATTATTATTAATATCTGGAAAAGGCAAGCTCATTACAAAAATAGAATCTAGTGGCTCAATCTCATAAGCAACACTATCAATCAAAGCGCCATTACTGGCAAATAATCGAAGCGTTTCTTTTTTCTTGCTTACGCCAAAAGGCAAGTCTCCTAATAAATTTTTAACCTTAGGGAAAACATTTTTAAAAGAAGTTGAATCTTCACAAACCACCAAATAGCCATTACCCGCAATCTCAATATTAGGAAAAGTAAAACTGCGTTTAGTATCTCTCAACGTCCATTTATTCAAATTAACTGGCGCTTCCGAAAGATTATACAACTCGATCCAATCACCTGTGCTTTTATTATTCGGCGCGATTTCATTAAAAACTAATTGACCATCAAAACGGCTATTCATTTTCTTGAAAACAGCTTTGATTGTATTAATTTCTGATTTTTTTAAAGAAATAGTTATGCTCGACTGTTTCTTCTTTCCATCGGATAATTGCCAATGAGAAAATTGATGACCATAATTCGGTATTGCACTAAGCGTAATCGGTACTTTCTCAAAATACTTCCCTTTTAGTGTCGTCGTGACCTCTACATTATTATTAATCTTGACTAATCCACTGCCTTCGACTTCCATTTCAAAACTAACCGCCTCCCCAACATCAACCTTTTTTTGAATAACCTTTCGCATAACAGCAGGTCGTTCTCGAGCAAAAGTTTTCATGCGATTGATATGGGTTTTCCAAATTAAGCGGCTATAATTCCAGCGTTGAGCATGCTTATTATATACAGGTTCGAGCAAGGTTTCAAATTCATTAATACGTTTCGTAACAAATGCAGGCTCAAAAATGCTATTCATGTAATCACAAAAACGATTAACAAAAGCCTTTTCAAAATCTTTATTTTCTAATAAATTTCTCAAAATAAGGGTACTCCAAGTTGGATTAGGCCAAACAAGACTATTATCCGCAGTATGCAAATCCAGTGTATTAAATTGATAAGCTAATTCATTCTGTAAACCAAAACCCCAATCGGTATCATATAAGACCCAACGCCAACGACCACTAGGGATTTGTGGTCGCCAAAATTTAATATTTCCCCCTGCATCATGATTATCAATGTAGATTTGAGTAGTTTGGAGGATTAAAAAATTATTGACATCCATTTGAGTTTTGATATAATCAAAATGTTTTTTCTCGCCCAAATCATTTTTATTCATATACGCCAACATCTTATTATAATGGCTAATACTACCAAATTTTACTCGATTTTGATGCTCAATTAAATCCAAACTATCATCATCAAATTCGGTTGAATATTCAATGAAATGGCGATTTACTTTGTCCCTAATGTAATAAATGCCCCAATAATCGCCATTGACATAAAGAATGCAAGGACGAACGGATTGCTTTTCTATATCTTGCCCATCGAGTAAACTCGTGATAAAAGCATCTCGAAAATGGGATTTTTCACAATCACTTCCCGAGTTTCGGATTACTAAATGCTTGTAGGATTTATGTTTTTTATCTTTAAATATTTGATATTGAATGCGTTTTGCGCCACCATAGATAGAACGTGTCGCAATGGCAAAAGACTTTTGATTAAAGCTTCGGCTCATTCCTCCAAACAATTTCAAACCTATTTTATCATCAAAAACACGAGAACCATCCGATTCAAACATCTCAATTTCAGCGGTTACTTCTTGTCGAGACCAATAATTAGCATTGAGGTAGGGATAAACCGTATCAGCATTTGGACCTAAAAATAACCAACCTTTCGTAGGATCAAACAGCACTGAAGGCGCAACAGTCAACGAAAGGAGCATAAAATCACTATCTTCATTGATAAAATAAGTATTTGTATAAATTTTGCTAGATTTGCCATTTTTTAACGCAATAGCTCGGATAACGGTAGTTTTGCTAGAAATAATCGGTTTAGCATATCGATTGCTTTTTCTGGTTGGTTGATTGCCGTTTGTAGTATAATAAATCGCTGCGCCTACTTCACTTTCTAGTGAAATACGCTGGGGAGAATTGTATTTTCCGCTTTCTTTGCTAAATTGTATGGTCAATTTATTTTGGGTAAAACCATATAAAGCGAAAAACATGATTAAGATGGTCGAGAAAATTGGTCTCATGAAAGAATTTTATTCCAAACTCCTATTATTTGGAGAATATACTGTTATAAAAGGCTCTGCTGCATTAGCAATTCCATATCAAAGATATAGCGGACAATGGAGATTTGCTAAAGAAAAGACTAAATCTAATAAAATATTAGGAGAATGGCTAGTCTATTTACAGCAACAAACGCTTGATTTTGACTTTCAGTTTGACAGATTTGCAGCAGATTTGGCAAATGGATTAACTTTCGATTCTGATATTCCGCAAGGATATGGAGTCGGTAGTTCGGGAGCATTATGCGCAGCACTGTTACATGAATATGTGACAGTTTTTTATAGTAAAAAAAAGGATATATTTTATTTAAAAAAGTGCTTTATTCAACTAGAAGATTTTTTTCATGGAAAAGGCTCTGGCATTGATCCGTTGATTTGTTATTTTAATCGTCCAATGACTTTTCAAACTACAGGAATTACTTTACAAAACAATTGGATCACTACTGAAAACACTCCAACAAATCAGGTTTGTTTCTTAATTAATACTCATATTGAACGACAAACAGAGCCGTTAGTGACTGCTTTTTTGGAGCAATGTGAAAAGGATAATTATAGTGAAAAATTAACGAAAGAACTTGTTCAATATAACAATAATGCAATAGAGGCAATCCTTAAAAAGGATTATAATACATTATTTAATACCTTACCACAAATTGCTCAATTTCAGTTTGAGGCATTTCAAAAAATGATTCCGCCAAGTTTTAATGAGCTTTGGAGGAGAAGTTTGGATGAAGAAGCGTATGATCTGAAATTATGTGGCGCTGGCGGTGGAGGTTTTATATTAGGGTTTGCGAAAGATTGGACAGCTACACAGGCTATTTTAAACGAGTATGATTTAGAACTAGTATTTTATTTAAATGATTAAACAATGGATTTTATAATTAAGGAAACGACAATCTCAGAAATTCATCCAATGACGAAGCAAATCCCTGAATTTATAAATCCTTATCCTGCCGAAGAATACAAAAAACGACTTTCTAGCGTTCCAAGCCTAGTTTTAGGAGCATTTCATGGAAATAAACTAATAGGTTTTAAAGTTGGGTATGAGCGAGAAGAAGGCATTTTTTATAGTTGGATGGGGGCAGTTTTGCCTAATTATAGAAAGTTAGGTGTAGCAAAAGTCCTAGCAAAGCGACAAGAAGAATGGGCGTTAAGGTATAATTATCAAAAAATACAATTTAAGACCCGCAATAAATTACGTTCAATGTTGCTCTTTGCAATCAAAAATAATTTTAATATTATAGGTGTTATTGAAAAGGAAACAATAGGAGAATATCGGATTGTAATGGAGAAAAACTTGAAATAATGAGTAAGAATTGGAATGAAAAATTGAACTTTGTCTAGAAAAAAAAGCAGTGGGCATCAATCGATACCCACTCCAACCTCTCTCAAAAGCAAAGTAAATTATTCTTATATATCTAAGCTGATTGAATCAGCTGATTATTATTATTTTGAATGTAAATATCTTGGTTATGATCTTTGGCATCTAATAATTCTTGGAAGGTTGATCTATACTGTGAGTAATCATTATATTCGCTATGGAATACTTGTTCTTCTTCTCGTTGAAGAATAATTTGAAAAAACAATTCTTGCTGTTTGTAATAAAATCGAGTTATGATATTGTCTAGCTGACTGCCCTTAAAAGTAGTTCGCTGCATTCCTATATATTAAATGTTTATTATCATTGTATCTTGTTTTCATGTACAATATTACAGGAGTATGAACGGTTAAAGTTTTTAAAATTTTACATTTTGTGACGTGATAAAAGGTGTTTTTTTGTAAAAGTAACTATTAATACTGTCACATATTTATTTATTGAATATAGAATAACAGGAAATAACAAACCGACAATTTGTCAGAAAAAGATGGAATGGCATATACTTTGGCATTTGGAGAGGGAAGATAAACTATTAAACCAAAAAAAAATCAAGTGAATTATGCAAAAAGGTAATATTTCGGTACAAACTGAAAATATATTTCCGATCATTAAGAAGTTTTTGTATTCAGACCAAGAAATTTTTTTAAGAGAATTAATTTCTAATGCAGTCGATGCAACTTCTAAATTGCGCACTTTAGCAAATAGGGGAGAGGTTGAAGGAGAATTAGGTGATACGCATATTGATATTATCATTAATGCAGAAGAAAGTACACTGACAATTAGAGATAGAGGTATTGGGATGACTAGCGAAGAAGTTCAAAAGTATCTTAACCAAGTCGCATTTTCTAGTGCACAGGAATTTTTAGAAAAATACAAGGAAGGTAGTATTATAGGACATTTTGGGCTAGGATTTTATTCTGCCTTTATGGTTGCGGATCATGTTGATGTGATCACAAAATCTTATAAGGATGCTGCGCCAGTAAAATGGAGCTGTAATGGTGATCCTGAATATACATTGGAAGATGCTGAAAGAGATTTCAGAGGAACGGACATTGTGCTTCATGTAGAGGAGGAAAGTAAAGAATACTTAGAAGAAGCTAAAATTAAAGGCTTGTTAGATAAGTATTGTAAATTTTTGCCTATTGAAATTCGTTTCAAAGACGAGGCAATCAATAATACTAATCCTGCTTGGAAAAAATTACCAACAGAATTAACGGATGAGGATTATTTAGCATTCTATGAAGAATTGCATCCTTTTAGTGAAAAACCGTTATTTTGGATACACTTAAATATCGATTTTCCTTTCAACTTGACAGGAATTCTTTATTTCCCAAAATTGACCAATCAGTTAGAAGTTCAGAAAAACAAAATTCAACTTTACAGCAATCAAGTTTATGTAACGGATGATGTGAAGGAAATTGTACCTGAATTTTTGATGTTGTTGCATGGTGTGATCGATTCCCCAGATATTCCTTTAAATGTATCGAGAAGTTATTTGCAAAGTGATAGGAATGTGAAAAAAATCACTTCTTATATCACTCGTAAAGTAGCTGATAAATTACATGATTTGTTCAAAGCAGATCGAGCTGCATTTGAGGCAAAATGGGATGATATTGGTACTTTTGTGAAATATGGTATGATTACCGAAGAAAAATTCTACGATAGAACGAAAAAATTCGCACTATTGAAGAATACGGAAAAAGCCTATTTTACAATAGAAGAATATCAAGAAAAAATCAAAGAAAATCAAACAGATAAGAATAATAAAACAGTGATTTTATATTCTAATAATCCAATTGATCATGATAGTTTCATCCAATCTGCAAAAGGTTATGGCTATGATGTTGTAGAGTTCGATGTGGTTTTGGATAATCATTTTATGCAGCATGTTGAGCAAAAATTTGCAGACCTAACTTTCAAACGAGTTGATGCAGATACAGTCAATAAGTTGATTGATACTGATAAAGTACAAGAGTCTGTGCTTTCTGATGATATTCAAGATGAGGTCAAAGCGGTATTTGCGACACAAATTGGCAATGATAAGATTACGATTGAGATGGGCGCTTTATCGCCAGATGATTTACCAGTTGTGATCACGAAGCCAGAATTCATGCGTAGAATGCAAGAAATGTCAAGATTACAAAATATGGGCTTAGGCGAAATGCCAGAATCATATAATGTAGTTGTTAATACAAACCATCATTTGATTAATGATAAATTAACTGGACTTGAAACAGCAGAAGAAAAAGGCGAATTAGTTGATTATTTATACAATCTAGCTCGCTTAAATCAGAATATGTTGAAAGGAAGCGAATTGACTTCATTTATTAAAAAGAGTGTAGGTTTTTTAAAATAAATAGGTTTTAAAATCTGATTTGATCATTATAAAGGCGATTTTGTTTGAAATTTCAAACAAAATCGCCTTTTGTTTTTGTTTTCATCTTTTTTATTAAAATAAATAGTGACTTTCTATAATTAAATACTGTCACAATATTTAATATATTAAAAAATAAAATCTAAAGTATGTAGATTTTCAATGGAAAAGATCTAATAATCCCTTTTTAAATAAATCTATATTTAGAATAGCCTAAGTGTATAATTGATACTTAGATTAAGTTTGAAAAGGTGTTTAAACATTAAAATTAGATATTTTATATTATTAAATAAATAATATATATCTATGTCACATAAATTGAAAAATGGGAAAAATAAAGAAATAGAAATGTAAGATTTTAGTGATTAATAAACATAGAACAAACTCTATATTAGATGAATACAAGATTACTACTATTATTTTTAATTATATCCAACAACCTAATAGCACAGTGTATTTCTGGGGATTGTGACAATGGGGAAGGTACTTATATTTACCAAGATAAAAGCACTTACACAGGAGATTTTGTAGGTGGTCTTGCTGAAGGTTATGGTATCTGTCAATATACAAATGGAAATCGCTATATGGGACATTGGAAAAAACACAAATTTCATGGCGAGGGTGTTTTTTATAAAAAAGAAGATGACAACGTTAAAGGGTTATGGGAAGATGGAAAATTGACTAAGCTGTTAAAGATTGAGAATGATAATGCTATACCAAAAGTTTGGGCAATTGTAGTTGGTGTCGCGTCATATAATCATCTACGTCGATTGAAGTTCACGGATGATGATGCTTATAAAATGTATGCTTTCTTGAAAAGCCCTGAAGGTGGAGCGATAACAGACAAACAGGCTAAAATACTAATAGACGAAAGCGCAACGAAACAAAATATCATTCAAACGATGCGTTCTATTGCTAAAAAAGCGAGTTATAATGATGTAATTATTTTTTACTTTTCAGGTCATGGTGATCAAGATAGTTTTTTGCCATATGATTTTGATGGAGATGATATTAATAAATTGACTTTCAATGAAGTCAATACTATCTTAGGATTGTCTAAAGCTAGTCGTAAAATATGCATCGCTGATGCTTGTCATTCGGGTGGTTTGGTAACCGCAAAAGGAAAAGGATTTGATGGAAATGTAGCAAAGAATTACTTTTCTCTCTCTAAAAAAAATGCTAAAACAGCGATTTTAGTTTCTTCACAAGCTGGAGAAGTTTCAATGGAGAATGCAACATTGCGCCAAGGAACATTCAGTTATTTTTTATTAAAAGGATTGAAAGGAAACGCAGATAGAGATCGTGATAATGTTGTAACGATTACAGAGCTATATAATTATGTGAGCCGTCAAGTGAAATCATATTCTCGAAATGACCAAAACCCAGCTCTTTTTGGAACATATGATAAGGATATGCCGATCGCTAAGGTCAGAGGGCATGGAAGGTTATTAACTAAAAAAAGCCCTTAATAATTAATTTGTATTTGATCTAGTATTCAGAAAATCGGTTCACTCAATTTAAGTGAACCGATTTTTTTATTGACTAATTAGTCTAAGTCAATTGTTCCATTTCTTTTTCCCACATCTGATAATATTGCCCAAGATGATAACCGTCCATAATCGCATGATGAACTTCAACTGAAATAGGTATTTTCCATTTATTTCCCTCTTGAAATCGTTTACCAATCGTAATTTTAGGAATTGAATCGCCAGTTTTGAAGCGTTTCGCATGTTTAAAAGTAGTAAATTGTAGCCAAGGTAATACCGAATAATGGATAGTGTTCAATAAATCGGCTTTCCCATCTAATTTTTTCTGTTCTAATTCTTGAACAATTTTCGCTTGTCCAATTGCAATGAATTGTTCAAGGTTGGCATCAAAATCTATATAGCAAAAAGTAAATGTATTATCCTGATGCAAAACCGTGACACTGACATTGATTTTTTCATATAACACCAATTCATCATCTTTTAAACGCATTCGAAATTCAGGAATATTATTTAGTATTTTGTTAGAAAAATAGAGCATCCCCAATGTGAAAGGAAGTGATTCGTCTTGGGATTTTTTATACAAATTGGTAATGTCAACATTAACAGAAACATTAAAGAATGGGTCATCAAAGTCTTTAAAAAACAAAAAAGCATCTTTTCTTTTCCAATCTTCAATATTGATAATTTTGTGCATTCATTTTAATTTTATGGTCATATAATTTTGTGCAAAAAAAGGCATATCGTCTCAAAGACGTAGATTTTTGTAAAAAAAGTGAAAAATAGCTTGATAATTAGTGGCTTATATAATAAAAACTACTAAGTTGTTCTTATTATAACTTAATATTATATCTAAAATGATTTATGTTTTATTCTTAAATATTAAAATAACTTGAAATTATTAAAAAGACATCTCGATTTATTTGAAATAAAAATAGAGAAAAAAATAATTAGGCTTCATTTTTGTATTTCATAGATTAGATAATTATATTATATATTTTAGCTATACATTAGAATAAAGTCTATTATCAAAATAATCCTCAAAAGATTAGAATCAAAGATTATTTGCTACAATAAATTTCAGAGGAATAGGAATAGAAATTTAAAATAATTTCATTTCCTGAACATCAAACAAGAAACCAATATGAAGTACTTTACATTGACTTTTGCCTTTTTTACTATGACAATAATGCTTTCTGCGCAGTGTGTCAGCGGTGATTGTGATAATGGTGAAGGGACTTATGTTTACAAAGATGGTACAAAATACATAGGTGCATTTAAAAGTGGTAAGGCACACGGAACAGGTACTTGCTATTACTCTAATGGAGATAAATATACTGGTCAATGGGCTGGTCATGATTTTAATGGTAAGGGAACTTTAAAGAAGAAAAGCGGTAAAGTCTTAGCAGGAGTGTGGCAAAGAGGTAAGTTGATTGCACGAGAAGGCACTAAATCGGTTAGACAATCGAAATTAACGGCATCGAAAGGAGGAAAGAAAATATTAAAAAAACCTAAGGTTTGGGCAGTTATTGTTGGTGTCGCAAGGTATATGCATATGCAAAGTTTGAATTTTACGGATGATGATGCCTATAGAATGTATGCTTTTTTGAAAAGCCCTGAAGGTGGTGCATTACCTGACGAACAAGTCAAAATCCTTGTAGATGAAAGTGCTACTAAAAAGAAGATTGAACAAACTTTAACAGAAGTTTTTGCGAAAGCAGAAAAAGAGGATATGATTATTTTTTATTTTTCTGGTCATGGCGAAAAAGAAGGCTTACTACCTATTGACTATGATGGTTATGATAATGTATTAGAACATGGGAAAATAAAAGATTTGCTTAATCAGTCAAAAGCAAAATATAAATTGTGTATCGCTGATGCTTGTTACGCTGGTACAATGGAAGAAACATTGACAGAGACAAAATCAGAGGCAGAGAAAAAACGAATCAATAAGTTATATTCTGATCCAATGAAGGATTTTAATAATACTTCTCTTGCTTTATTTATGTCTTCTCAGGCTAAGGAAACATCGGTTGAAAATGCAGGCTTGCGCCAAGGGATTTTTAGTCATTTTCTATTAAGAGCCTTGAAAGGTGAAGCAGATTTGAATAAAGATGGAGGCGTAACATTATTGGAAACATTCAATTTTGTAAAGAAGCATGTCGTTTTCTATACGAATGATTATCAAACACCAATTATGGTCGGAAATAATGTTAAAAAAGATTTGATCCTTAGTATTACTAGAGAAGAACGTCCTTAATTTAAGGAAAAAAATCTTCTTGATAATTAATGCAAACTCTAGATAATGGATGAACTGTGTTCAAATCCAAACAAAAAAGTGATTAACTTTAATTATTTAGTTTCAATATCCTTTTTTAGATGATATTCATTGTCAAAAAGGACTTCGTTTCTGACACAAGAGAAAAGTTGTCTAACAAGTTTATGCATCACAGCAACCATGGCTACTTTATATGGTTTTCCATTTTTTCGCATTCTATCAAAAAGTTCTTTACAAGCTAAATTATGTTTTATAGCACTTACAGCACACATGAATAATAGGCTTCGAACTTCATGGCTGCCTTTTTAGTAATTCTTCCTTTAACTCTAACAGATGTACCTGATTCTTGAGAGTAAGGAGTAATTAAAAAAAGGGGAAATAACTTAATTATGTTGATTTGTATTAGATTGTATAGATCAAATATAGAGCATCTAACCTTCTTTTTTACCTTTAAGTGATAGTTTTGAATGTATAAATTAAAACTGAAAATTGTCAAGACAAACAAATAAAAAACGCCATACACTGTTTTAGTGCATGGCGTTTTGATTTTTATGTATAATTTAAAATCTAATCTCCAGACATGAAGATTTGTAAAACATACCAAAACATGGTCATCAATGAAGCAAATAAACCAATTGAAGCACCAACATATTGCTCTTTATGGCAATGTAACATCATACTTGAAGTTTGGTATAAAATAGCTGCCGCAGTCAAACCAATCATTGCAACTGAAAACCATAAGCCCAAATTAAAGCCAAAGATCATACCAGCGACTATAAGTCCTAGGGCAATAAAAATACCCATTGTAACCATAGAACGCAAGAAAGAGAAGTCTTTTCCAGTAATAAAAACAACAGCAGTTAAACCACTGAATAAAAATAAGGTCATTAATGCCGCTTGATTTACTACTTCAAGAGAGCCTGTTTGTGCAATAGCAATATAGATTAATGGCACAAAAATAAAGGCTTCTAACATGACAACACCAATTAAAGCTAGATATTGTTGTTGTTTATTTGCTGATTGCATTGCCCAGCCTTCTAAGTAATTAATGGCAAACATGAATGCAATCATTACAAGGAGAAAAGTCCATCCTCCTGTTATCATAGCAATTCCAGCATTGACAATAAATGGCGTATTCAAAAATAAAGTCTCCACTAATACAAATAATAAAACCGCTAATGCAACATGCATATAGGTTTTTCGGATAAAAGTAGCTTGTTCTGTGTCTCGTTCTTGAACGACAGGAATAGCCCTAGTTTGATAATTTCCTTCCATATTTCTTTTTATATGTTAAAGATGAGATAATAATACTAAGATAACAAAACTAAACCTTTTTCTATATAAAAAATGTATCAAATATTTATTCATACCTTAATGCTTCGATTGGATCAAGTCGAGAAGCTTTTAAGGCAGGGTAAATTCCCGATGCCAAACCTACAACCAAGCAAATAATAAAAGCTAAAGTGACCCAGCCCCAAGGAATGATAAATGTACCTTCGGCAGCAGACGCAACACCATTTCCAGCCAAAATTCCAAAAATTACCCCGAAGAAACCACCTAATTGACAAATAACAATCGCTTCGATAAGAAATTGTGTGAGGATGTTTTTACTTGTCGCACCTAAAGCTTTTCTTACTCCGATTTCGCGAGTCCGTTCTGTAACAGAAACTAACATAATATTCATTAATCCAACCGATGCACCCAAAAGCGTAATCAAGCCAATAATGATAGCTGCGACGCGTAAATAGCCTTGTTGTTCTTCTAATACTTCAATCAGACCATCGCTTTTGCTAGTTTCAAAATTATCTTCCTCACTGAGCTTCAAGCGTCGGATATTTCTAAAAACGGGTGTTGCCTCCGCAATAGCTGCATCCAAATCTTGGGCATCTTTAGTGGAGATTTTAATATTATAAGAGCGATTTTTAATACCATAAACGATCTTGGCATTGATTAATGGTATAAGAACTACTCGATCACCACTATTATCAAAACCAGAGCCTTTTTTCTTCAATACTCCAACAACTTTATATTTGAGACTGCCAACAGAGATCATTTTTCCTAATGCTTTATCTGCTTTCTTATCAAATACAGCATCAACAATATCTTGACCTATAATCGCAATATTTCGACCATTTTCCGATTCTGATCTTGTGATATATCGCCCAACTTCAATTTCGTAGCCCTCTAAACTTAGATAGTTTTCATCTACACCAATCACCCTAACATTAGGATTACTTTTTTCTTCCTCAAATTTGACTGTACCTAAACCTGTACCTACAAAAGATAAGGACATTGTACAAGGAAAACTAAATTTATTTTTAAAAGCTGCGGCTTGACGATAAGTAATATGAGGACCCATTTTTCGATTACGACCACCTCTTCGACCTCCATTTTGACCGCTTCTAACAATGTCAAATGAATTAGCTCCAATACTTGAAAAATCCTTAGAAATAGTTGCTGCGACACTATCAATTGCAGTCAAAATTGCAATTAGCGACATAATACCGATTGCAATAATGAAAAGAGTTAGAATGGTACGTAAGAGGTTAGAACGTACAGAACGCAGTGCAATTCTAATATTTTCCATTAGTCCCATGATCTGATATTTTCTTGTTATTAAGTAGGAGCGAGGTTATTTACTAATTCATAGCTAGAATTGGAAAAATAACTTCATTAATCGAAGCTAAAGTAAAAATTTGTAGTCAGACCACCGTTTTTATTAGAAGCACATCCATTATATTTCGATGAATGGATTTTTTATTAGAAAAAATATGATTTTATCCGTCTTTCTAGTCAACCTTATTTTGCGAAATAGACAAATAGGAGCTAATTGAATTGATTGTAATTCATTCTTTTAATAAATAAAATAATGGTTTAAATATCCTTCTCATCAACCAAATGTGCCATCTCAGAATTTAGGTATTCCATACGTTCAGCACATTTATTGCAAGTGCTCAAATGCTCTATAATTCGGTTATATTCAGGCGAGCGAGGCATAAAATATCGAGGTGTCATCAAATCCTCATCGGTCAAATGAGCTTGTTGTTTGAAGATTTTATAAATCTTTCGAAGAACACCGACAAAAGTAACAATGGCAAGAATAGTTAACAAATTACCCATTTTTTTTGATTGAATGTACAAAACGCTTTAGTAGCAGATTCATTTTTTTTTCTATCTCAATATAAGGAATTTTTTCCTTTCCTGTATACAAAATCATGAAAGCTACTTGCTGTTCTTTCTTTTCTAAATATTCATAAGCGGGCAATTTATTCAATCGGTATGCCTCTCGAATTTGGCGTTTGAGGTGATTTCTATCCACGGCTTTCTTAAAACGACGTTTAGGAACGCTTACCGCAAATTGCATAGGAAACGAAGAATCAAGTGTCGTTTTCAGCCAAACTACACGCAAAGGATAAATAGCAAAAGATTGTCCTTCTTTGTTAAAAAGTTGACCAATAACTTTTTTGCTCTTTAAGCGCTCTTGTTTGCCTAAGGTGAATGACATTGAATTGTTAGTTGTAAAAGAAATCAGATGCTAGTTTTTTTATTTAAAATTCTTACTTAACAGATTTCTTAATAATGTTTTCTTAAAGAAAGACGAGACTATTAGATACACGAATAGAGATGACCACAAAGCAGTCATCTCTACTACAAAAAAATCAAAAATATTAATAAGTTCGACTTATCTCATTATTTTAAACGAGACTCATCAGAAACTGTCAATTTTTTTCTACCTTTCTTTCTACGAGCCGCCAACACCTTTCTACCACTAACGGAACTCATGCGTGTTTTAAAGCCATGCTTATTCTTTCTCTTTCTTCTCGACGGTTGATACGTTCTTTTCATGATTTTATTATTTCAAATCGGTTTCAAAAAGCGAGTGCAAATATAGTTTTTTTAATGGATAATCAATGTACAAAAGCACTTTTTTTTGAAAAATCTAATGTAAAGTGAAATTAAGATTAATTTAAAATCAGATAATAAGTTATTTTTTATTAAAAACTAGGAACTAAATCATTAAAAAACAATGAAATAAGCTTGTTTTTTTAAAACATAAAATAAATAACCTATTATCTGACTATTTCTAAATTAACGATTGCGTCCATACTGCTCATGACTAGAAACCCAGTCAGAAGAAGAAATAGCAGAAGCCAACGATA
Source organism: uncultured Saprospiraceae bacterium (assembly GCA_937125475.1). GTDB lineage: Bacteria > Bacteroidota > Bacteroidia > Chitinophagales > Saprospiraceae > CAKZLL01. The sequence continues at coordinate 50,761 of CAKZLL010000230.1, forward strand.
ATTCTCCAGCTAAAACGACAGAAGCTATAATTTCTGCAAATTTTCGCACTCGATCCTTTCCATAGCACTCCATCATTTCCAAACATTCTCGCTGTGTCGGTAGGCTTGTTCCACCTCCATAAGTAGCTACAATTAAAGAAGGAATGGTGATTGAAGTATATAAATCGCCTTCAGGTGTGAGTTCACAATAGAAAATACCAGCACTTGATTCCGAGACATTAGCTACATCTTGCCCTGTTGCCATGAAAATAGCAGTGATGGCATTGGCAGAATGCAAACCATTATTATTCGCACCAGAAAGAATTGCTCCTACATTCGCAACTTGAAAATGATACGCTAAATTCTTAGGATCAACACGCATATTTTGTATTAAAACATCCTTAGGAATCGTACATTCAGCAGTTACACGTTTTCCTCTTGTGTGCATGATATTGACTTGAGAAGCCTTTTTATCTGTTGCTAAATTTGACTCTAAGTAAAATTTAACAATCTTAGGTCCTTTGTAATTATCAATAATCCAACTACAAGCTGCAAAAGTTGCTCTACCAACCATATTTTGACCAGCCGCATCACCTGTGTAATAATTAAAACGCAAGTAAGCAAACTTGTTAGAAAGATAAGGATCAATATATTTTAAACGTCCAACTCTTGTAGTTGCTTCTGCTTCATTAGCAATTCTACTAAAGTTTTCCTTTATCCATTTTGTAAAGTTTCTTGCTCCACGAGCATCCTCAAAAACAAATACAGGCGCGCGTTGCATCGCATCATCAACAACTGTTGCTTTTACACCACCAGCCAAGTTTAATAACTTAATACCACGATTATAAGATGCAACTAGTGTACCTTCCGTTGTTGCTAATGGAATAATGAAATCGCCTTTTGCATATTCGCCATTTACAGTAATCGGGCCAGCAATTCCCATTGGAACTTGTGCAACACCTGTAAAGTGTTCACAATTTCCAGATAGAATATGTGGATCAAAAGAATATTTTGTAACGTGATGAAGCTCGGTATCTGCTAATTTCTCAACAAATTTTTGACGTGTCTTGATACTTGCCTCACTATAATCATCTTTTGGATCTCTAGGGATGCGAATAAGGTCATTATTGCCTTCTGCAATAGCAGCATCGACTTTTAAAGATAATTTCCCAAAAGGTTTGGCTCTAAAATTGAGTTTAATTTGATGTTTGCCTTCCGTTAAGTTGGGCATTTCAGCATAAATATCAATAACTTGACGTAATGGAAATTCAGCAGGTGTAGTAGTCGAAATATTTTTCGGTGAAAAAGTCTCTCCTTCTATGACCAATTTTACTTGATCCATTGAAACCTTATGATTACCAATAGATAAGCCACTGACTTGCGTGACTTTAGCATCACTTAAACGATTTTTAAGTGAAAATTTAACACCATTAGCAGTATTTTCTAAACTGCCAAAAGTATAAAGTTGTTTTAGTATTAAACTAGGAACAATCATGATATTTTTTTAAAATGGTTGAATAATTAGGTGTTTGGAACAATATTGTTTAAAATTAATAAAAGAAATGGTTATTTGGATATAAATTCCTTTATTGTTTTTCTTACTATGAATAGTTTAGAACTACATTAAAAGATACTAAACTACTATTTTACCAAATAAAAATAAAATTTAAAGGCTAGAATGAGGTTTTTTGTTATTAAAAAGAGCAAACTATTTAATATAAATTTGGAATAAAAATAAATCAAAAAATAGGAATTTTTTATTAATTCCTTAGCTGTTGAATATCATAATTACGGAGAGAAAATTAATCAAAATGAGAAGAAAATTTAAATTATCCTTGCTAGGAATGGGAATATTATGTCTAGTAAGTTGTGTTGCTACTCAAAATAAATCAAAAGAAGCACTTGAATTTATTGATCCAAATACTTACCAATTATACGAAGTTGCTAAAAATGCGAGCTATGCCTACACTTCGAAATATCCTGTCAAAGTAGGAGGTCAAGCCAAAAACGAAGGTCGATTGAATGCTCGAAGGTATTTGAATGCGCTTCTGGGAACTGATGGTAAAAAAGTAACTTATAAGTTACTGAAAAGTTGTTGTTATGAAAAGACAAAAAACAATGAAGGTGCGAAAAAACTGACTTTCTTAGATAAATATGAATTAGAGATTGAGGGAACAAATCGTCGTTCTATTATCTTTATTTCTACTTTTGAAAAAGCTGATATGCTTGCTCCTAAAGGTTTTTCTTTTAGAATAAAAAAAGAGGAAGAGTAAAAGAATTGATAATTGGTATAACTCGACCTTCTTTGTCATAAGAATATCTTTATTATGTATGAGTAAAATCATCATTATCAAATCATCAAGTAGAGTGAAGGAAATCAATAGCTCTTTTAGTGGAATTTTCATAAATTTGATTTACTTTTAATAAATATTTAAAAAAGCTATTCAATTTAGCCTAAAAATTAGAACAATGGCAAGAACTGATCGTTTTCAAGGTCATGATTATTATAATATTGACGAGTTATTAAGCGAGGAACATTTATTGGCTAGAGACGCAGTAAGAAGCTGGGTTTCGCAAGAAGTTACACCAATTATTGAGGATTATGCAGATAAAGCAGAATATCCCAAACATTTAGTCAAAGGATTGGCTGAAATTGGTGCTTTTGGTCCAAGTCTTCCTGCTGAGTATGGTTGTGGTGGAATGGATGAAATTTCTTATGGTATTATTATGCAAGAGTTGGAGCGCGGAGATTCTGCGGTTCGTTCTGCGGCATCTGTTCAAGGTTCTTTAGTGATGTATCCGATTTATAAATTTGGATCTGAGGAGCAACGAAGAAAATATTTACCTAAATTAGCATCAGGAGAAATGATAGGTTGTTTTGGATTAACTGAGCCAGATCATGGTTCTAATCCAGGCGGAATGATTACCAATATTAAAGATGATGGTGATTGCTATATTTTGAATGGTGCAAAAATGTGGATTACCAATTCACCTATTGCTGATGTAGCGGTAGTTTGGGCAAAAGATGAGGATGGGAAAGTACGTGGATTAATCCTAGAAAAAGGGATGAAAGGCTTTTCTGCACCAGAAATTCATGGAAAATGGTCGTTGCGTGCATCTTGTACAGGCGAATTAGTTTTTGAGGACGTTCGAGTGCCTAAATCTAATGTTTTGCCTAATGTAAAAGACTTGAGAGGGCCGTTGTCTTGTTTGTCAAAAGCACGATACGGGATTGCATGGGGCGTGATTGGCGCTGCAATGGATTGTTATGATTCTGCATTGCGTTATTCGCAAGAAAGAATACAATTCGGCAAACCAATCGGTGGATTTCAATTGACACAGAAAAAATTGGCAGAAATGATTACGGAAATCACTAAAGCTCAATTATTAGCGTGGAGATTGGGAACGTTGGCAAATGTTGGAAAAGCAACCTCGGCTCAGATCTCAATGGCAAAGCGAAATAATGTCATGATGGCATTAGAAATTGCACGAGAAGCGCGTCAAATTCATGGTGGAATGGGGATTACAAACGAATATCCTTGTATGCGTCATATGATGAATCTCGAAACGGTTTTAACTTATGAAGGAACACATGACATTCATTTATTAATTACTGGAATGGATGTTACAGGTTTTAATGCTTTTAAATAGTATTTTTTGGGTGGTGGGGAAAGAGCAAGCTCTTTCCCTACTGTGCCAAACATTCCAAGTCTGTTGGACTTCTATAATTGGCTTTTTACTTTCCTCTGAAATTAATTTAATAGTCGCAACAACCTAGTTATTGGCACGACCCACAATACATCACTTCTATCTTTTTCCCTAATAATACGACAGGGGGAATTTAAAAACGTAAGTAGTCAGACAAAAATAATAGCATTTTTTTTATTTTGCTTTTCAATTGCACCGCTACTTTACAGGTTGGACGGGAATAACGAAACTTCAAGGATCTGATCCCTTCAAGGGATCAGATCCTTAGATTTTAAGATGAAAAAACTCATTCCCGTCTAGCCTGTAAAGTAGCGGTGCAATTGTTCGTTTAAATTTGTCGTACTACTTATAAGTATAAAAAATGCGAATATATGCAAAATGGCAACGCAAAAAGCTCCTTGTAATTATATTACAGGAGCTTTACGATTATTAATCATCAAAATCTATGAAAAATCTTTAGATTAGTTTTTTTAAAAACTAATGGCTATTCTTCACCTTCATCGCCTTTGATAACTACTTTACCTTTATAGTACAAATCACCTTCATGGTAATATGCATGATGTCTAAGATGTGCTTCGCCAGTTGTTTTACAAGTCAAAATATTTGGCGTTTCTGCTTTATAGTGCGTACGACGTTTACGTTTACGCATCTTTGATATCCTACTCTTTGGATGTGCCATATCAATTTATTTTTATTATTCTTTATTTATTCTAAAAAACAAGATAATCATTGTAGTCTTTTCATGTCTGCTGTTACACGCTGCACGTCTACAAGTATCTTATTGAAATTACTTTTATTGTTTCAATTTATTTAATTCGTCCCAAATGCTAGTCGGTTTTTCTGCCTCTTCGTCATTTGTTGCGATATTCTTATTCAGTTCGCTCAAAATATCAAATTCACAATTGCTTGGAATTTCATCACATTCAGATTTCACTTTTCGGATTGGTACATTTAAATGAACTACTTCAGAAATGTATTTAGCCACATTCAACTCTGATGCTAAAGGATTGATATAAGAAACATCATCTATTTCTTCACGTTCTTCCTCACTGAATTTTATAATAAATTGCTGTTCGCCGTTTATTTGCAAATCAATTTCTTCTGAACATCTATCACATTCCTCTTTTACTGTTCCTTCTACTTCAAAATCTAAAACGAACATACTATATCGTTTGTCAAAATGAAGCTTTACATCAATATTACCATCTTTGATAGCACTATTTTCAAAAGAATCAAAAAAAGAACGTTTGACTTCAAATTCAAACTGATGAACGCCTATTGTCAATCCTTGAATAAGGATTTTAAATGTTTTTAATATATCCATTATATACTAATATATATAGCGGTTTTTGAAACGCTGGGCAAAGGTACTGAAAAAATCATTCCTTGCAAACTGTACTTTCAATAAAAATGATAAATGCATTTTTTTATTCCATAACGAATAAAAAAAAAGAGGCAAGCAAACAAAATAATAGAACTTTCGTAAAACAATGATATAAAACATCTTGAATAATTACGGTGTTTTATTTTTTCAATACCTTTAACAATAGAAGGCGAGGTTTATTTGCTTCGCCTTATTTTTATTTTACCAACCATATTTTTTCCAGTCTTCTTCATAATCAATATCTGACAAAGTGGGTAAAAGCGAATAAGTGTTATCTAAAACTTTAATTCTGTTAATTGTTTGTGTAAAAACTTGTGGCGTGCTCCATTCTATATTCTCAAAAAGACTGGGCGAAAAAATGCGCATACCTAATAAATAATAACCACCATCTTCGGCTGGACCGATCACAAAATCAGTTTTTTCTAATGCTTTAAAAGCATTTTCAACAATATCGGTAGTCAAAGAAGCACAATCACTACCAATAATAATGACCTTTTCTAATTGATTATTGAATGCTTCTTGAAACCCTGCTGCCATTTTTTGACCTAAATCTCCATCAATTTGTAGTTTTTTATTAAAAGAATCATTTGACCACTCATCATTATTATCAATGAAATGACTATAAAACAAATAACGTTGTGTAGTGGTTTTTTGAGCGATTTGACGTGTATGTCGAAGTAATTCTTTATAAATGCGCAAAGCCTCTTCATCACCGACTGTTGCAGCTAGTCGAGTTTTTGCCTGTCCTTTGATCGGATTTTTTATAAAAATAAGTAGAGCATTCTTCATTGTAATATGGATATTCATAAATTAGAATCAAAAACCTCATAAGCCAAACAGCTTATGAGGTTCTGATTTTACAAAAATATTGAAAATCTAAGACTTATTCTCTTCGATTAATGTCCCGTCTTCCCACTTTTCAAAAATTTCAACTTCTTCCTGTGTTAATAAACTTAAAGGAATAACAACGCGTCGGGCATCGCCTGTACGCAAGATTAAAGAGGTATTATCCATTCCAATAATTTTGCCTTTTGTCGTTTTTACTCGAATGATTTCTCCTACTCTAAATTTAGGTTTACTATAAAGAGATCCTAAGAAATTCGCCATTACATTGCGAGAAGCATAACCATAACCAATCGCAAATGCCAGCATAATACCACTAATGATAATTGTCAAATTATTTTCGATAAATCCTGTTTCAACCAATGCTTGTTTTAAAGCACTTAGAGCGATTGAAATAAATAGGAAATAAAAAATAATATTACTAATAAGCGAACCAGAATTCATTCCGATTGAGCGAAAAGTAGTTGCGACCAGCTCTTTGACCATATTAGAAAGCAATAATCCCATGACCATAATTAACCCTGCAGTAATTAATTTAGGTACATAATCTATTAAACCTTCTACTTGCGTTGACAAAATCTTGAGGGCTAAAAAGTCCGCAGAAACTGCAATTACAATCAACATAATGATATAGTAAACAACTCTACTAATCACTATACTGGGTTTAATTTTGATTTCTGCCCCCTGAAGAATATCTATATCGTTCACCTTTTCCGCTAAAGCATCTAATTTGATGGCTTTAAAAAGACGTTCTATTATTCTACTAGTTAATTTGGCAATAAGCCATCCAATAAATAATACTGCTAAAGCAGCTATAACATTAGGCAATACTTTAAGTAGATCACCTAAGACTTCAATTAGTTTATCCTTCATAACCCTTCGTTCGTTGTCCTGTGTAGGAGAATTATTAGACTTGCAAGGCGGCTAGTGATTTAGCAAAACGGCAGCAAATTAAGTAGTCGCTGTACAAGTCTATTATGCAGTGCTAGTACTATAAATGTTTATTTTTATAGCATCCGAGCGTAAAATCATAAAACAATTCTGTAAAACTAAAACAGTTTTTTATCATAAAATAATATTTCTTATTGTTCTATTTTATTAATAATAAATGTTTAAATCATTAATTATCAAATAAATAACGATAAAAAATATTACGCTTGTTCTTCTGGTTTAGAAGCATTAGAAGCTAATAGTGGTTGATCTGGTGGATCAACTTCATCTTTCTCTTCAAATGTTCCAAGCATTTCTGTAACGACACGCCCTGCATTACCGATATATAATTCAAACATATTTCCAACAAACTTGACGATACTTAAGTTGGTCTGTACGTTTTTTCTAACTTTTTTCTTCAATTCAGGCGGTGCTTCATGAGCTTCTTCTAAGTTTTTTAAATTATTCACCATTGTTTAACCGTATTCTAAGTCTTCTGAGAAAACTTGTTGATAAATTTTTTGAGACTTGTGCTTGGCGCGTTTAATTTTCATTTTTACAGCGCTTTCAGACTTGCCTATAACCTCACTGATTTCCCTAATGGATAGTTCCTCCTGATATTTCATGATTAAGACGGCTTTATCGTCTACAGGTAACTCATTCAGTACAACTTTTAATCGACTGACCTCCATTTCGAGTAAGGTTCTATCCTCAACTTCTTCAATAATGTCTTTTCCTTCGTGTTCGTCAGAGGTGAATAATTTTTTAGATTTTTTTGATTTACGAAGAAAATCTATGCAAAAATTGTAGGAGATAGAATAGACCCAAGTAGAAAACTTAGATTTTTTGTTGAAGCGACCTAGGTTTAAAAATATCTTTAGAAAAATCTCTTGTGTAGCATCTTGTGCTAAACCTTCGTCTTTAAGCAAAGATATACACTTACTATATATTTTACTTATATAGCGGCTATAGAGTTGATCGAAATACTGACTACCTTGTGTAGAAAGATAAGCATCTATCAACTCTTCATCTGATATTTTCTTCTTTACACGATTCCTCAATCTAAGTTCTTCTTATCTGTTGTCTAATTGATGTCTTGTACTTGTTTTTATTCAAAACAATAATTGTGAATAAAAACTATAATGAATAAGTTATTTCTTACTCATTCCTCTCCTAATATTTATTGCAATACGCTATTATACCATAATTTTACTTTAAAACAAAGATATTAAAAATATTTTAATATATCATTTGTAGGTTTTATAACAGCTATAAAATATTTTTAAAAAGAATTAGCATTTATTGCAAGTTTGATCAAAGTCCTATCGTCTTACCTTTATTATCAGCAAAATTGCTATCGTTTTTATTTCAAAAAAAAATTCATATGATTAAAAATTACACTTTGGATTAGAATTAATGACCATTCAAATTTAAGTGTATGAATAACTACCATTTGCTTTGCACATTATTATGTATCTCGCTGTTTTTTACAGCTTGTGTTCAAGAAGAAATCCTTGATGACGACGATATTACGATTATCAATGAGGAAGTTGGCGATGATATTATTTTAGCGCAGACGCTCAACTTACCAGACGTAAACTTTGACTATCGTGTCACATTACCGCCTCATTTGGATGTTCAGGATGTCAGAAATGAGGACAATCAACCGAACAATAATCAAATTACCAATGCTGGCGCGGCTCTAGGATACGTTCTTTTTTATGATACTAAGCTTTCCGCAAATAACACAGTGGCGTGTGTGTCTTGTCATGCGCAAGAAAATAGTTTTGCCGATCCTGCAATTTTAAGCGTGGGCTTCGAGGGCGGATTGACTGGGCGGAACTCTATGGGGTTAGCGAATGCTCGCTATTATAGAAATGGGCGTTTTTTCTGGGATGAACGCGCGAATACCTTAGAAACGCAGGTTTTACTACCGATTCAAGATCATATCGAAATGGGCATGACGCTCGAAGAACTTGTTCATTTCCCTATGTTTCAATATTTTGTTATCAAATGTTTTTTGTTTATTTTTAATTTGATTTGAAAATCAAAATAATATGAGCAAAAGTAAATTTATTTCATCAAGATTGAGAGAAGTCCTTTTAGAAGGTCATTGGATAGCAAATACGAATATTAAAAAACAAATCGAAAGCCTAACCAAGGAAGAAGCCCTTCAAAAAATAGGCAAACACAACTCTATTGCAGAATTAACTTTTCATATTAATTATTTTTTAGGTGGAATTTTAAATGTATTAAAAGGCGGTGAATTGGAGATACGAGATAAGTACAGCTTCGATATGCCATTAATTAAGACCGAAAAAGATTGGCAAAATCTAATTGATAATTATTTGTCTAATGCAATTGAGTTTATCCAGCAAGTCGAATTGATGAATGATGAAATGTTTGAAGCAACTTTTGTAAAAGAAATGTATGGTTCGTATGAAAGAAACATCGAAGGTTTGATTGAGCATAGTTATTATCATTTAGGGCAAATATCTCTGATCAAAAAACTTTTGCGGACTAGATAATACAATCAATAACGATGTATCAACTAAAAAATTCAAATAAAATCAAAAAAATAGGCTGATTTTATTTATTTTGAACTTAAACTTATATATTTTTACGTCACAGATTTATCCCTGTAAAAAAGTTCTTTAAAAAAGGGGAGGGCAATAGGAATGTCGAAAAACGCCATTTTGAAATACAAGCAAACACATTGTTATGTGCTGATTATCAGTATAGGAAGCCAAATAGGGGGTAGGAATGAGTAGACCACACGCAAGAGGATTAAGACGCATTAGAAATTTGCTTCTTCATAATTTTCAACTGGTCAGAAAGACCAGACCACGCGCAAGAGGATTAAGACAAAAGAGCGTGTAATTAATTATTGATTTTTTCATCGTCAGAAAGACCAGACCACACGCAAGAGGATAAAAATGCTCTATTTTGACTACCTTTGCAGCAAGAAAAAGCAAGACATTGGAAAAATTCAATCAATATTTACAGCAATTCCCTCATTATACGCCGAGTATCTTTCAAGACGTACAGCCATATCTTTTTGAAAAAACGCTGAAAACAGGAGAATTTTTATTACAAGAGGGGAGAACCTGCCGCAATATTGCCTTTATTGAAAAAGGCTTAATCAGACTTTATTATTTGAATGATGGGAAGGAAACGACGCTTTGTTTTTGTAAAGAAAATAATATCACGACTTCCTACAGCAGCTTAATCACACAACAAGCGAGCGAAACCGCGATACAAGCCGTCGAACCTACCAAATTGATCATGTTATCCTATCATACCTTACAAAAATTATATGGACAAGGATTATTTTGGCAGCAAGTCGGGCGATTAGAAACCGAACAAGAATATATCAGAGTAGAAAATCATCATCGTTTTTTAAGAAATTTATCCGCAAAGGATAGGTATTTGCAAGTATTAGAAAATGATCCAACATTGTTACAGCGCGTTCCATTGAATTATTTAGCGACTTACCTACAAATGGCTCCCGAGACTTTAAGCCGAATTCGTAAAAAAATAACTCGAACTTGATCTAAGTCAATTGATCTGGTTTTTTTATCCTGCAATTTTATGTCATTACTTAATATTAGATTTATTCGGCAAGAATTTAGTACACTATTTATTTCAAAATAATTTGATATTTCAATTGCACCGCTGCTTTAGCGCGGTGATAAAAAGGAGATGTAAATTGCGGTTTTAACCGCCACATTATCAAGATGTTCGGCTAAAGCCAGTATTTTAAAATCTTCATAAAACACCGCACTGAAGTAGCGGTGCAATTGATTAAATAATTTTTGAAACCACAATATCTATTAGTAACGCAATAAGCCGTATAAGTCTATTAATACAAAAAGATGACAACGAGTTCAGTTAAAAAAGCAGTAGTAGAGAGTTATGGAAATTTAGCGAAAGCGACCAAAAAAAGTTTTTTACCCAAATTATTTGGGTGCTGTGATCTAGGAGAAAGCGCGAATCAAATCGGGGAAATTATCGGCTATTCCAAAGAAGAATTAAACTCCGTACCGAAAGGCGCGAATCTAGGTGTAGGCTGTGGAAATCCGACCGCATTAACGACAATGAAAGAAGGCGAAACGGTTGTTGATTTAGGTTCGGGAGCTGGTTTTGATGCGTTTATTGTTTCGCGGATTGTTGGGGAAACGGGCAAAGTAATCGGCGTTGATTTATCCGATGAAATGCTGAAATTAGGGAATAGAAATATTAAAAAAGGCAATTATACCAATGTTGAATTTGTAAAAGGAGATATTGAAGACTTGCCAATTAATGAAAATACGGCGGATCATATCATTTCAAATTGCGTGATTAATTTGTCTTTAAACAAAGGATTAGTTTATAAAGAAGCGTTTAGAGTACTCAAAAAAGGTGGAAAATTATCCGTCAGTGATATTGTTTTAGAAAAGGAATTACCTGATTTTATTAAAAATTCATTAACAGGTCATGTTGCTTGTGTTTCGGGGGCAGAGCCATTGACTGATTATTTGCAATATATCCAAGACGCTGGTTTTCAAGATATTAAAATCGAAGCTAAAGCTAATTTTCCACTAGAATTAATGCTAACTGATCCGCAAATCATGAAAATTGCTAAACAAATGGATTTTAATTTGGATAGCGAAAAAGCAAAAGATATTGCATCAAGAGTGAGCAGCATTTCGATTAGCGCACGAAAATAAAAATGTTATCGTGGGGCAAACGCATCCGTTTGCCCCACGCCCATTTTGCCCCACAATAACATACACATCATAGATTTTAATTCATTTTAATAACCCGTTTATTAATTGTCCCATTGATCCGAAAAATATAAATTCCATTAGGCAAATCATTCAAATAAATCGTTGTTTGCGTTTGATTATTGAAATGATATTGTTGAACAAGCTGCCCATTAGCACTAAAAATATCAACGGTTTCTAACCCATTAGAATTACCTTGATAATCAATCGTAACTTGTCCTAACGTCGGATTAGGATATATTTTAAAAGACTGATTTTCAATTGCTTCATTGGTATTTGTATTAATAATAACAATCGTTTGAATGACGGAAACCGAACCACAAGGATTTGTAACCGTCAAAGTCACTTGATATGAACCAGACGAAGCATAAATATGTGTTGGATGAATTTGAGAAGAAGTATTTCCATCGCCAAAATCCCAGCTATGGCTTTGGACATCGGTCGATAAATTCGTAAAAGAAACAGTCAATCCCGTGTCTTGATAATTGAAATCGCCCGTCGGTGATCCGTAAACTTCGGCACTATCTATTCTAGTACAGCCATTCGCATCAGTCGCAGTCACTACATAATTATTCGGTGCTAAATTGGAAATAGTCGAGGTTGTCGCATTATTATTCCAAGCGTATTGAATGGGCGGTGTACCATTGCCAACACTGGCGGTCAACGTACCATTATTAGCAAAACAAGCATGAGTAATATTAGAAAAATTAACATTACTCAGCGCTAAAGGCGAGGCAATTATTGTGTCCAAAATTTCAACACAGCCATTATTATTTGTGACCGTTACACTGTAATTTCCTGCTGTAAGATTGTTTCGATTTTGGCTCGTATCACCATCATTCCAAACACAAGTAAACGGAATAGTTTCATTTGAAAAAAGTTGAATTGCGCCATTTGCATCACCAAAACAAGCCAAATCAACGGTCTGACCCGTAATTTCAAACGTATCTACAGACAATATCTGAGCAGATTGTATTGCTTGACAACCCATCGTGTCAGTGACTGTAACCCAGTAAGTATTAGATACAAGATTGCTAATTTGATTAGTCGAATCGCCTGTATCCCATTGATAACTAAACGGCGCAACGCCTCCAATCGGAGTAGCAATAATATCTCCTGTTGGCATATTACAATCGACATGCTGAGTAGCAAAAGACAGCGTGATAAAATTAGTCGCTCCAATCATAAAAGTATCAATATTGGAACAGCCATTCACATCTGTAACCGTGACGCTATAATTCCCACCATAGAGATTTGCCAAAGCTGAAGCCGTTGTATTATCATTCCATTGATAGGAATAAGGCGGAGTTCCACCTGTAGGATTTAGCGTGATACTACCGTTTTGATATTGTTCGCAAGTTGGGTTAACTACTTGTGGATTAAGCATTTGGACAGTATCTATAACCGCAATGCAATGCTTTGTATAACAGCCATTTGTAGAAAGAAAAGTTTGGCAATACGTTCCAGCCGAATTGACCGAATTTCCAAAAATATTGAGTGAACCGCCTTGACAAAGTGTTTGAGTTTCATTGATATAAAAAGTATCTGCGACTGTGACAGTGATGCTATCTTGCGAGCCATCAGGCATTAATGTGGCGTAATAAGTTGTGGTTTGATTGGGCGCGACGGTAATCATGCTGCTTGTATCATTCGTAGACCAAGTAATAAAAGGCGTTTGAATAGCGTAAATTTCAATATTCAAACTGCCCCAATTATCCGAATAATAACTATCGGCAAAAGTGAAATGAATAGGCGTTCCATTACCCATAAATTCAAAATTATAAACGTGCTGCGGATTATAAACATCGGGAGTAGGACGAAGCGCACCGCCAGAATAATTAGCAGGTAAACTGCGCTGAGTAATTGTGCCATTGTTACTACGGTACGCAGCATCCAAAACCTGATTTTGCCAAGAAGCCCATTTAGAATACGTGCCAGAAATCTTCATGATATATTTCGTGCTATCGGTTGTTTGAACATAGCGACTATAAGCAGTCGGGAAGGTCATTGTGAATTGTTCGACTAAAAAAGTATCTATCGAAAATGTATCTACAACAGATAAAACTAGGCTATCTCCCGTACAAATTATCGTATCATTTTGATTAATGTGGATTGGGGAATTACTGTTCATTGGAAGTTGCGCAACGCTCAAAACAGCGCAATTAATAAAGAATAACACAAATGAAAATTGCAAAATAGTTCTCATAGTTTTATAATTTTGGATATAGAAAGCCCATTATTGATAAGCGATCAATATCAGATAAATGAAATAAAAACAATTTTTGATTGAAATCTAGAGATCTGATCTCTTCAAGAGATCCGATCCCTGAAACTGTAAATTTTGTTGAAGATTAAGTCCGAAATCGTTGTTGTTTTCGGAGAATGATTTTATTCTTTTTGATTAAAAAGAAAACAACACTGCCAAAGAGAAGCGTCAAACCAATCACTTTCCACCAATACAAACTTTGATAATATGGAATAGGATTAGTTTTACCAATATGAATAAAACCAGCCCATTGATAAGGATGTCTTTGTTCTTGATTGCCGTTATTTAAAAAATCTTGTTTGGCTTTTTGGAGTGCAATATCTTTGGCATATCCTTCTTGAATATAAGCCGTGAATTTCTCAACCAAATCAATCGAAGTCGAAGTAGGAACTGCCCAAAGACTCGCCAAAACACTCGGAACGCCAGCTTCAAAAAAGCCATGCGCCATACTCATCAAACCACCGCCAAACTCATCAACACCAACCCCCGTACCGCAAGCACAAAGGATCGCCAACTCGGCTTTTAAATCCAAATCATACAAATCCAAGGAAGAAAGCGTTGTGTCACTTAGGTACAAATGCGGCATAGCTTCGGATTGCATACAAGCATGAGTGAATAGAAATAACATTTGATAATTTGGACTACTTTTGTCGAATCTGGCTTTCGTCGCTTTCGCGCCAATGAACTGACGGCTATTAGGAAAAGAGCGGCTAATATTGGTCACTTGATTCTCAAAAGTAGATAAATCAACCAAGTCATCTTGATATTGGCAATGGCTATTTTTGAATTTCAAAGGCGCGTAAGCCGCGAATAATCGGCTGGCTTTTTTGTCGTGTTGATGCTCGTGTTTTTTGATTAATTGAGTGGCGGAATAAGCATAAGTTACAATATATTGGCTCAATACAAACTTCGGATTGATGTCTTTAGGCGTTGGTTTTTCTGTAATTAATGCTTCAAAAGGTAGTAAATATAAACTACCATCTGGAATAATAATCAAGCGATCAATAGCTTCATATCGCTTGGAATAAGTCAAGGATTGAGACAATAATTTTTGATACAAACCATAAGCAGGCAGATTAAAATTACTTGAATTTAGTAATTTAATGCTTTTTAATAAATGATTAATTTCCTGTTCAAGTGCATTATTTTTTGCGATTCGATGCACTCGAAATTGATTTTTAGTAATCGTAAAACTATACATCCAATCTTTGCCCGAAAAATAGGCAATCACCGCAGTGTTTTGCTGAAATTGTTGTAATAAAAAAGCTTGAATGCTTTTTACATTTTTTGTTCTAACATTATAAATCAACTGATAATAATCGGGATGATTGATTTCCAATTCCTTTTTGAGTTGAATAACTATGTTTTTATATAATTCTAATGAATCGCTCCAAGCGTTCAATTGATTAGTTTGATTATTTTGTGTTGCTAAATGCTCAAAATGCAATTGTTGTTTTTCAGCCGTTTTCAATTGTTTCAAGAAAGATTGATGCTGAGTTGAGCGGCTAAATTTGGTATTATCCAACCCTAATTTGGCATTAATTACCTTGCTTTTTTCTGCCCAAACAAAGGCTTGTAATGCGTATTTTTCGTTCTTAGTTTGTTCGTATAAAATATAAGCTGTTTCGATAGCGTGATCAAAAACAGGTTGATAAAGTTTCAACAATTTCATGCGAGCCAATTGACGATTAAGCTCAACTTGCCGATATTCAATCACATGAATTGCTTGTTGCCACATATCGTAAGCCTCGCGCAAATACTGTTGATTTTTCTGAGCTTTATGCGCCGCTAGTAGAATTTTTCCATGTAATTCATAACTTTCTAATAAAACAACTTTCGCAGTTGGACTACAAGAATTTACTGCATTTTGGCTGAATTTTATCGCTCGTTTATACTGTTTTTGTTGTAAAAAATAGTTGGCTAAACGACCATGATTTTCGGCAAGATCTGGATTTTGTTGCGCGTATATTTTTTTAGAAATATTTAAAGCTTTTTGATAGGCTTGTACTTGTAAATCCGTTTGACCTAAACCGCCATACGCGTCCCCTAAATCACGGTAAATCCGTTGACCATAATATGATTTATGAGTTTTATCGCGATCTTGAAGTAGATTTAAAGCGAGTTGAAGAACAATTTTAGCTGAGTCATATTGTGCCATTTTATTGTAGCATCGACCCATATTTTGATAGCCAACTAAAAGATAATCCTTCTTTCCAAGTGATCGAATATAATGGTATTCCATTTTATTATAAAAAAACATCGCCGTATTATAATCCTGTTTTCCTTCATAACATTTGCCTAGGTTTTTATAACTCTGTCCGATTGCCCAAAATTCATAACCTGTTGAAAATCTAAGTTTTAAAGCATGATTGTGGCGCTTAATTCCTTCGTCATAATGCCCACTATATTGCAATCGTAAACCGATATTATTATAAAATTGAGCTACTCTGACATTCTTTAAACCTATATTTTTTTCATGAAACGCCAACGTCTTTTGGGTCGCTTCTACGGCACTATTATAATCGCCTAAAAACTCCTCGTAATACTCGCCTAGATAATTATACAAATCCTCACTCCAAATAGAATGTCCTCCGATGTGTGTTTTGGCAATTTGTTTTGCTTTATTCAAATATTGATGCATAAAATAATAATCCTGCTCTTTATGATACATTCCGACGCGCCTAAAAAGCAAGATTAATTGATCCCATCTTTTACTTTTAGTGTAATATATTTCTAATTGTTGAGCATATATTCTGATATTTTCAAGCCCGTTGATTTGCCTTGTTCCTATGGCGTGTGATAATTTTTTTTGAAGTGTGTCGATGATGGTTTGATAAGTTGAATCAACCTTTATTTCATTGTATAGCTTTAGATATTTTCTTGCTTTTCGCTTATTTTTTTCTTGCCTATGAATCTCCTTTAAACTCCAATAAATATGACTGCTTCCATAATTCAAATAATTAGTAGAATAAATATTTGCGCCTTTTTCGTAAGCTTTGATAGCAAGTGTATTTTTATTCATTAAGCGATAACACTCCCCAATTTTATGATATAAATTTCCTACTTCATGAAAAAGACCAACGACCTCAGTTTTGATATTAATAGTTTTTTCATAAGCTTGTCTAGCTTTTTTATAGTCTTTTATTTTAAAAAAAAGATTGCCTAACTCTTCGTTATGAATAGAAATAAGATAGTGTGGAGGAGATTGCCAAAGATATCCTTGATTGATCCCAATTTGGCTATAATAAATTGCTTTTTGATAGTTTTTTTGTGCCGAATAATGAGATCGTAATTTACTGTATAGTGCGATTTGCATCCAAGGATTACCTGCCTTTTTATAATGAAAATCGGCTTTCTTGAGGTGGAAATCGACCAGTTTATTGTTATTTTTTGCTAAAGCAAGTTCTACTTTTTTCCAATGAGCTTTCGCAAAATTTATATTTTGCATAGCTTCGTCATGACGCGCCAACAACGAACTCGCTATCCAACAACAAATAAATAAAGTCATTACTTTTTTCATGAGACGCTAATTTAAATATTTCTAATGCCCTTTATTATAAGGTCTGATCAAAATAAAAAAGGTAAACAAAAATTATTATATTTAAAATATAGATGTATTTGTTTACCTTTTTTGATTGAGCTAGACTATATTAATAAGCACTCTTGTGCAAAAGCGCATTCTATGAATAAATCTAATTATTCTGATCAGCAATTGATCACTATGTTGGCTAGTAATTCTAAGCAAGAACAGAATCTTGCTTTAGATCTGATTTATCAATTATACTATTCTAAGGTAGAAAGATGGGTGAAGGATAAAAAAAATATTCAGAACCGAGCACCAGATTTATTTCAAGAGGCAGTTGTGGCATTGTGGAAAACAATCCGAAAAGGTACATTTAAAAGCAATAAAATTTTCCCTTTTTTGATCACCATTTGTAAATATAAATGGATCAATGAACTAAAAAAACTACATGATACTACGCCGATTACGCCCGAAGAAATGTTGTTAATCGAAAAATTACCAACCGAAAAGAACAGTGAGATAGAGCGGAAAGAATGCGAAAGTTATGTGTCATTGGTATTAAAAAAGGTACTTAAAAAAAATTGTATTGATGTATTGACCTTATTTTTCTTTGAAGAAAAAAAGGACAAAGAAAGCGCCAGTTTATTAAATTATAATAACGCAAAAACTGTAAAAGCCACAAGAAACAGATGCCTCAAACAATTGAGAACACACTTAGATAAACGACCGAGATTTCGGAAATTTATGAGAAATCTATTTAGGTATTCCTAAAGAAATGAACTAGAAGCAGCGAATTTAAAATAAACAGTATAATTATATCAATAATGGAAAATAATAGGATCATTACTTTGGCGAAGATGTCGCAGCAAGAACCCGTTGCTGAGGAAGATGCACGTCAAGTTGAAGATTTATTGATGAAATATTATCGTGAAACATTAGAAGAAGAAACCTATATTCAATTAGAAATTGCGATTGCAACGAATGAAAATATAGCGGCTTTTGTTGCTAAAAACCAAGTTATATTAGGAGGTGTCGAGACTTTTTTAATGAAAAATCGTGTTCGTCAAGCAGCTCAACGCCATTCTAAAATTAATCCGAATGCTGTTCCATTAAAAAAGAAAGTAACAGTTAAAAAAGACACCACGATAATCATTAAACGAAAAACGGTGATTTGGGCGATTGCGGCTTCTCTTCTTTTGTTAATTGGATTTTTTACATTACAAAATCAATCAACTTCTACGCCAGCTCTAGCCGATATTTATTCAAAATACACCAACGAAATTACTGTTCTTTCTACTTTAGGAAATGATAGCACGGCACTCAAAGAAAGCATTATTGCATACAAAGCGGAGGAATATAATAAAGCGGCTGAAATGTATCAGCAATTTTTTGAAAAAGGGGATAAGAAAGAACATCTGACCTACCTTTATTATGGAATTAGTCTTTATCGGCAAACACCACCTAACTATGAATTAGCTGAAAAAGTCCTTGATGAAATTATTCAACAGAGAAGTTATATTTCCAATCTTTCCCATTGGCATTTAGTTTTATTGCACCTAAAAAAAGGCGATTTAAATCAAACTAAAATTGAATTAAATGAGCTATTAAGATATGCTAATGCAGGAAGTGATCGCCAAAAGAAAGCGAGAGAATTACTAGAAGAGTTGAATAATATTGAATAAAAATGCTTTTGTTGATACTGTTTATGATAATATTTTATTCTAAAACTTATCTTTGTCCGAGTACTCAAAAAACTAAAGTTTAAGGAAATAAATACTCTACCCAAGATTGTAGTATAAAAAGGAATGTTCATGGCAAGATGGGATATTATTTGTATGAATTTCTTAAACTAATTTTGGAAAAAGACCTTTACTTATTATTCAACATTCAAAACTAATTCAATGAAACAATCATATATTATAGATGGTGTTCGGACACCTTTCGGGAAATTTAAAGGTACGTTATCTACGATCAGAACCGATGATTTAGCAGCTATTCCTATCAAAGCATTGGTCGAGCGCTATCCAAATATTCCTAAAAATGCTTATGATGATGTGATTTTGGGATGTGCAAATCAAGCAGGAGAAGACAATCGAAATGTAGCACGAATGGCAGGACTTTTGGCAGGATTGCCGTGGTCTGTGCCTGGTGAGACGATCAACCGCCTTTGTTCTTCGGGAATGTCTTCTGTTATTCAAGCGAATAGGGCAATCAAAGCAGGTGATGGAGATTTGTTTATTAGTGGCGGAGTAGAACATATGACGCGTGGACCTTGGGTGATTTCAAAAGTTTCTCAGGCTTTTGGTCGAGATGCACAAATGCACGATAGTAGTTTTGGTTGGCGATTTGTCAATAAAAAAATGCATAAATTATACGGCACAGATGGAATGGGCGTAACTGCCGAAAATCTTGCCGAAATGTATAATCTGACTCGGGAAGAACAAGATCAATTTGCTTATTGGTCACAAATGAAAGCGGCTAAAGCGCGTGATAATGGGAGATTAGCAAAGGAAATTGTACCCGTAGAAATTCCACAACGCAAGAAAGCACCAATCATTTTTGATACTGATGAATTTATTCGAGATACGACGACAACCGCAGTTTTAGGTAAATTAAGAACGGCATTTAAAAAAGAAGGCGGAACAGTAACGGCTGGTAATGCATCGGGTTTGAATGATGGTGCTGCGGCAATTTTGGTGGCTTCCGAAGATGCAGTTAAGCAATATAATTTAAAACCATTGGCAAGAATTGTAAGCTCTGCTGTCGTCGGTGTTGAGCCACGAATCATGGGAATTGGACCTGTGGAAGCGTCTCGAAAAGCATTAAAAAAAGCAGGATTGACTTTAGAAGACATGGATATTTTGGAATTTAATGAAGCTTTTTCAGCCCAAGTTTTGGCTTGTGCGCGTGAATTAGGTTTGGAAAATGATGATCCTAGAATTAATCCAAATGGTGGTGCAATTGCAATTGGTCATCCGTTGGGCGTTTCGGGAACAAGAATCTTACATACTGCGGCTTTAGAACTACACGAACAAAACAAACGATATGCTTTAGTTGCGATGTGTGTTGGTGTTGGTCAAGGTTATGCGACAATTTTAGAACGTGCATAATTATAGGTTGATTGATAATTTTTGCCATTTATTCTAATGTGGGCTTGCTCTATTGGTCTAATTCTTTGAAAAACAACGGGGCAAGCCACCGCTGGATTTAAAAATATTCATTCTGGCAAAAATTGTCAATGAACCATATAAATATAACACGGACATTTCCTGTCTGTGTTATATTTTTTGATCGTAATCCTTTCTAATTTTTCTGATTGTAACAAATTGCAGTGATAGCTATAACTTGAAGATTTGGTGATGTACCTAAAGGCACTTTTAATTTAATTCAATATTAATTTCTACAAATGGTGTCGCAGTTCTATTGCTAATAAAATTTATTATATAGTAAGAGAGCTGCGACACCATTTGTAAAAGGCTTTTACAAAATTATTAAACAGATGAAAACTATCAAAAAAATCAAATGAAATTTAAACCTTTTCCTGAAATTAAAACTGAAAGACTTTTTTTGGGTGCATAACAAATTGTCGTTTTTACTATTTAACCTCCCTCAATCCCTCCAAAGGAGGGAAGCCACGCTATATTTTCCCTCCTTTGGAGGGATTAAGGGAGGTTAAAAGTTTAAATAAAAAATAGTTTTTTATTCGAGCGACAATTTGTTATGCACCCCTTTTTTTAAGAAAGATTAGTGAATTAGATTGTGATATTATTTTGTTTTTGCGTTCAGATGAAAGAATTAATCAATTTATCAAAAGGTCAGAAAATAATAAGACTAAAAACAGGGCTGATGCACTTAAATTTATTAAAAAAATAAATGATGGAATCAAAAATGGTACTTTTATTTCTTGGGGAATAACTTTAAAAGGGAAGAATGAAATTATTGGGACAATTTGTTTGTGGAATTTTTCTGCGGATAATAAAAAAGCAGAAGTAGGCTATGATTTAAATCCCTTATTTCAAAGAAAAGGCATGATGAGTGAAGCTTTAAAAAGTATAATTTCTTTCGGATTCAATGAGTTAAATCTTGATAAAATTGATGCTTTTACTCACAAAGAAAATGAAAGCTCTAAAAAGTTATTAGAAAAAAACGGGTTTATTTTAATGAAAAAAAAGAAAGATAAGGATAATGATTTAAATTTAATTTTTGAAATTGAGAACCGCTAAAGCAGCAGTGTAATTAAAATATCAAATAACTTTTGTTTTTTCAATCTCTATCTATATATTGGCGATATTATTAATATGTATTTCGTTTTCAAAATTATCTATAAGTTTATAACTATTTGATTTTCAGATAACCAATAAATATAATATTTATGTCTTTAATCGCCATTTTAGAGAAGATAGTGGATTTATCATTAATTCTTCATGTCAGTGCTGGTTTGGGAAGTATCATTTTATTTTGGATACCGATTTTTACCCAAAAAGGAAGTGAGATCCATCGAAAAATAGGAAAGACTTATATTTTTTTAATGTGGGGTGTCATTTTTTCGGGTATCGTCTTAACTTTTCATAAGCTTGATGAAGGCGCAACAGATCCAGCAATTTTCTTAGGGTTTTTAGTATTCTTGGCGGCTCGCCCTGTTTGGTATGGAATGGCGATTTTGAAACCTTATCAATATTCATCTAAACAACTCAAAAATTATCATATCATTCTACGATTAATTCTTTTTATCTATGGTATTTTTATGCTTATACGTGCTACATATTTAGAAGATCAAGCGATTATACTTTTAATGATTGTCTTTGGAATATTGGGCATTTTTGCTGGATTAGATGCTTGGAAAGATTGTAGAAATACGTCGAAAATTCCTAATAAAATACAAGGGCATTTTGAAGGAATGCTTTTCAGTGGAGTTGCAGCTTATACTGGTTTTTTGACTATTGGAGGTTATGAGTTCATAGCTAAATATATGGTTGGATATTGGGTATTAATTCCTTGGCTTTTGCCTTCTTTTGTTGGTATATTGTTGATCTTTTTTTATAGAAGAAAATTTTCTGCGAAAAAAATAAAAACCTATTGAGCCAATATAATATAATTTGCTCAATGAGTATAAGTATAACAGTGCAAAAACATTTTATTTTTAGTATAAACACTATCATACCATCAGTAGCCTTTTATTTGAAAAAAAATAATCCTTTCCAACAAAAATTATTGATTCTTTAAAGAAAAAAGCTAATAATTCCTATTTTGCAAAAACATAATAAACAACCATTACTTTTAATAAAGACAAACAAGAGTAAAATACTTGTAGTTGCAAACACATAATTAGATGTCATTGAATACAAAAATCATTGGTATTGGCTCTCATCTTCCAGCTAATATCATGAAAAATGAGGATTTTAAGGGGTATACATTTTATAAGAAAACAGGTGTTCGTATTGATAAACCTACCGAACAGATTGTGAAGAAGTTAGAGGATATTTCTGAAATTAAAGAGAGAAGATACGCTACTAAAGGCACAGATAATGCTTCAATGGCAGCAGCAGCAGCAGAAGCTGCTATTCAAGATTCTGGTATTGACCGCGAAACGATTGATCAAATTATCTTTGCTCACAATTTTGGAAATGTGCCTAAGACTGGTTTTAATAATGATTTATTACCGAATCTAAGTGCAAGAGTAAAGCATAAATTAGGTATTAAAAATGAAATGTGTGTCGCATATGATATTTTATTTGGTTGTCCTGGTTGGGTGCAAGGAATTATCCAAGGACATTTGTATATAAAAGCAGGTGCAGCAAAACGAATTTTAGTCATCGGTGCGGATTTAATGTCTCGTATGGTCGATAATAATGACTTAGATTCTATGCTTTTTTCTGATGGTGCTGGTGCTTGTGTCATAGAGGCGGAAGAAAGTGAAGAAGCTTCGGGAGTGTTGGCATTTAAAACCGTTTCTTCTTGTAAAACTGATTTGAATTATATCACGTCTGCCCAAAGCATTCTTTCGAAAGATGAAGATGATCCGATTTATTATATTCGGATGAATGGGAGAGGAGTTTATAAATATGGTCTTGAAAAAGTGCCTGCGGCAATCAATGCGACATTGGAAGCGGCTGGTCTCAAAATCGAAGATGTTTCTAAATTTTTGATTCATCAGGCTAATGGAAAAATGATTAAACAGATGATCCAAAAAGCTTTTAAGGCTAAAGGATTTAAGGGATATGATGAAAAAGTTCTTCCGTTAAATGTACAATTTATTGGGAATAATTCCGTAGCAACTATTCCTGTTTTATGGGATTGGATTCGCAAAGGAAAATTAGAAGGACACGAAATAAATAAAGGTGATATCGTGGTTATCGCGTCAGTAGGAGCTGGAATGCATGCGAATTGTATTGTTTATAAAGCTTAATTTTTATTGTCAATTTAATTCTATTACCTATGTTAATATTTAATTTATTTATAATAGTCTTAGTGAAAAATGAGTAAAGTAAATACTTATCTAGGAGGTGTTTTGTCATGGAAACGTGATGAAATTGGACAGATGAATATAATGTATTATGTCAATAAATTTGAATTGGTGAGACATTATTGGGCTGGTTATTTCGGATTGATAGCCAAGGTCTAAAAGTTCAGAAATTGAATAATTGTTGTCAAACAAGAAATTGATTATCACGAAGAAGCAGTGAACGATACACTTTTATACATCCATTCAAATGTCACAGATAGAAAAGCAGTTGATATTCCAAAAGAAGCTAAATTAAAAAAGAGAATTTATTAGAATAACTGCCTTTTGAAATTTTCATTGATTATGAAAAGACTTATTAATTAATCGATCATTTTTCAGTATTTTATCTAAAAAATGAAATCATTTCAATAAATCAGTTGTTAATCTCAAAGATTTGTAGTAATTATGAAACTGAAAAAAATTGTTCAATAATCAACTTAGCCAATGCCCAAAAAAGTCAGACTTGGAATTGCTGGAGTATCTATCCAGATAGAAGATAAACCTTTCGCGGCTGGAGGTGAAGGCGAATTATATCATATTATATCGCCAGCCAAATACCGCTCATCGGTTGCTAAAATCTATTTTCCAGAAAAAAGAACGATTAAGCAAGCCAAAAAAATCCAATATTTAATCCAAAATCCGCCAGAATTAGCGCTTCATGAAGGGCATCAAGCGGTTGTTTGGTTGCAAGATAGTGTCTATGAAAATGATACTTTCTTAGGGTTTATTATGCCTTTTGCGAAAGGGGCGAAGTTGGAAATTCTATGTTCTAATCGGATTCCTAAAAGCTATATTAATTCATGGAAACGGTTCTCATTAAAACAAAGTGCTTCGCGTGATTTGCGTTTGAAAATTTGTTTTAATATCGCTACTGCTGTTTATCAAATCCATAAGACACAAAAATATGTCTTAGTTGATCTAAAACCTGAAAATGTCATTATTCAACCTAATGGATTGGTTTCGATTGTAGATATCGACTCGGTTCAAGTGGTTGAAAATGGGCGATTAGTTTATCCTGCCCGAGTTGCAACACCCGAATTTTCACCACCTGAATATTATGGAGAAGCTAAACCAGGAAAAACTATTATCTTTGAAACGTGGGATAGGTTTAGTTTAGCGGTTATTTTTTATAAAATGCTATTTGGTATTCATCCTTACGCGGGTAGTAGTTTGCCGCCTTTGGATAAGCATGTGAGTTTACAGGACAAAATCGAACATGGTTTGTTTGTTCATAGTCCAGCTAAAAAACAAAGTTTTAAAGTTATTCCTCCGCCACATCAAGCATTTTATGATTTGCCTGTTCATCTCCAAAATTTATTTATTCGTTGTTTTGATTATGGGCATACCAATTTATATGAGCGTCCGACTGCCAATGAATGGTGCTGGGGAACAACACCTCGACCGCCACTCATTGCCATGCGTAAATTGCCTTCAATGGCGTTGCCAATGCAAGCGATTCAATACACGCCTGCGATTTCATTGAGTTCTTCGGATGCTAATATCCAACTACCTAATTTACAAGCTAGTCCACCGCCTAATTTTAGATATAAACGGTTTAAAAACGATAAATTGGGCATTACAAAAATCACGGCTGCCTCGGTTGTTTTGCTTTCGATTTTGTGGGTTTGGATACGTCCTGTGCCTTTTAGTTCTATTACTTTCGTTCAATTATTGAGTATTTTTGGGACAGGAGGTTTGATTGCAGCAGTCGATTATTATAGTCTTCCAATTGTAAAAGATAAATCATTGGCAGAAGCTTTTAAAAAGAAAGTTGGTAATCAAAAGCGTGAAAAACGCCAAGCTATTACTAATAAAATACGAAATATTCAACGATTACCACAGACCGAAAAAGAAACGCAAAATGCTTTTTATCAAAGTCAGTCTAAAATTTTGCAAGAAGAGCGAGTTGAGGTTGATAAGATAGTTGGAAAATACAGGCAATTTGTAGCAAAGAAGGATCAAGAGGTATTAAAGTTGAACCAAAATGAGCTGGATAAAGTCCAAGCTATTGAACAAAATTTGACGAGTAGCCTTAATTTAGCTGCTATTAAAGAGATTAGTTTCTTGCCATTGCCAGAGAAAGTAATCTGGTTGAAACAAAAAATTGAACGACCCGATCTAGATGATTCAAAAGAATTTCTTACGTCTTTGAGTGCTTTACAAAAAGGTTTAGAACGTGCAGGCGAAAAATTTGATATAGAACGGAAAAAAGTGTCTGAATTCTAGAAAGAAGAGCAGGAACCTACTAGAACAGGGGTAGAAGAGGAGAAAAGCGAAACGACTGGGAAGAGTAAGGGAAGCAATGAAAAAACAGAG
>CAKZLL010000231.1 GCA_937125475.1 uncultured Saprospiraceae bacterium
ATGATAAAATATAATCGGAATTATTGGTGTTAATTTTTCTTTATTTTCGATATTATAGTTCCAAACGCCCATCAAATACTCCAAAAGCTGTAAATGAGGATAAGTCGGTGGTGTGCTTTTATGTTCAAAGAGCAATGTAATTTTAATTGGATGCTTCCCCTTTTGTTCACAATTATACACAATATCGGAATAAAATTCCTTCAATTTTTCATCAATATAGGTCGTATCGTCTTTTTCCAGGCTTTCTAAATTGATCTTTGCCGCTATATCAGGCATTAATTCACGAATAAAATCTTGGATCAATGGCTTTTGAGAAAACACATAATTAAAAAAATTATTGTGCGGTTTTTTATTATCCATTATAAGTAAAATAATTATTAAAGTGATTAAAATTGCCTATTGTTATTACTCAATTTTTTTTTGAGTTGTCTAGCAATCACAACTATAATAATTCAACTATTTACTTAATTTTTATTCAATTTTTTTTCGTTAAACGTTCCGCAATTGATTTTTGCTTCCAATCATTATATTGGTGAACAATCGTTTTCAAATGCTTCATTCTATAAATATGTCTAATAATTTTTGCTCGCAATAGTTGATTGTCTTTAAAGTAAACAGACATTTCTTTACGGAATTTAAAACGCTTCACCAAAGTCATTTTTTTATCATCGCCTTCTAATATGAATTCAAAACGCTTCCTTTTGTTATTCCAATATTTATACAGATAAACATAACCACTCTCCAAACGCTCCATAAAAACAGCAAAACCATAATCTAAACCCGAATCTACATCATAGACTTTAGAATCGTAGGTTTGATTATTAGCAAAATAGCTTTTAATCTGAAACGGTTCTAATTCGACGGCTTTCCTCGTTTCATAATCCGTAAAAGTCACTCGAACCGCTCGCAAAGCATCGCTTCCCAACTCAATAACTCCAGTAATTGTATCATTATCCGTTGTTACTACATAACCATTATAACGACCTTGACTAAAAACGCTTTGTACCATTCCCATCAATAGTACAAGCAAAAATACACTGCGATTTCCCATTCTTTTAATTATTATCTCCTCACTGAATAGGTTTTAATTGTTAATATTGCTGAAATTGCTTGATTCTTACTCCAATTCGTATAAAACAATTTCGTGTAATGAATCTCCTAACCTATTTAGTTCTAAATTTTCTCATTCTTTTGCCAAAGCTATCCATTTTTATTCATTTGCCAAAATACATATTTACGTCATTAGCTAATTTTTACTCGGAAGCATTTCGGTACAAATTCACTTTTCCATAAGCATCACCAGTCACAATGAAGCGACCATCAGGTGAAAATGCACCTGTTTTTAGATAGCCATAATGCCCAGAAAATGTTCGCAAACGTTTGCCTTTCAAGTTCCAAAGCATGGCTTTATCAATTGTTGTTGTTAAAATCTGTTGCCCATTTGGAGAAAACGCTACGTGGTAAACATCATGTTTATGTTTATCAATTTTGAGTTTTTGTTCTCCTGCCAAGTCAAAAACATAAGCTGAATTATCTCGACTTCCAACCACAATCAATTGATTGTCAGGCGAAAAATCAATTGAATGAATATGATCAGCAAAACCATTAATTTCTTTTATTAATGTTCCTTCTGCTGTCCAAATTTTAACTAAATTATCCTTTCCGCCTGTTGCTATGTATTTTCCATCCTTAGAAAATGCCACAGCCATCACCGCATTTTTATGTTTAACAGTCGTTAATTTCTCCTTGGTTTCCAAATTCCAAACGCTCGCTTCATTACCATAATAACCAATTAACGCCCAATAAGGCTTATTGGGATGATAAGAAATTGATGTTGCTACTCGATCATCGCCTTTTAATTTAAAAATCGGCGCACCTGAAACATCCCAATAAGAAAACGTATTTCCTCCTGTTCCTGTTAAAATTAAATTTCCATCTTGGCTCGTTTCCAAACCAACGATCTGATTTCGCCGTCCAGTTGTGCCTTGCAAAAAATTTCCTTCTACCGAACACATCGAAACATTTCCTGCACCATTTGCCACTATAAATGCCTTGCTATCCTTTGTAAACGCTAATTCTGTGATATATTCATCAAATTGAAATGTAGTAACAGGTTCATTATAATTCGTTAATAATGTCAGAAAAAGCACTAAAATCACGACAGGCATTTGCCAAGTCCAGCTTTTCCATTGCCAAAATATCGGATCACGCTCCTGCACTAATGGACGAAAACGATTAGACAACATTGCATCAAGCGGAGAAGTCCGTTGCTCCATATATTTAATGACTAACGCATCTTTTTGATAATCTCGATTAACTAATTCTTCTAATTCTTTCTCTAACTTAGCCCGTTTTTCAGCATTTGGCTTTTGCAAAAGTTGATTCAAAATCACTTGAATGCGATAACCTTGCCAAGCTAAACTCCCAACAGGTGGCTGATTTTCACGAATATTCAAAACATTGCCCCAAACAACATGTAATTGATCCAATAAATTCGGATAATTCTTTTCTAACCAAAACAATAACACTAAACGCCCTTGCTCTGAAATTGCGCTATCTCTGATCCATGACAAGCGATTCAATTGGGTCAAATGCTCAATTGTCAATGGGTTTTCATTGCCTTTATCAATCGTTTGCCCTGCCAAAATCATCCAATCCCAATATAGATTTGGAGGCAAAGCCAATGCTGCTAACCAACGAAACAGTATATCATTTGGCGGTTGATTTTTCCCTTTTGAAGGAATAATTAAATGCTGCTCTAAGAAGATTTCTAATGCTTCCGCATCTAAATTTTCAGGAATAATAATCCGACTATAATCTTCATTTCTTATTTTCTCAATATCTAATGCCAAATAAGGTTTTGGATCAATCGTTTCTAGCGTTTCCATTAAGACGCTCCAGCCATTCGGTGTGTCTGGCAAAAGCCTAAACTGATTAGCTAATTGTGCTTCTTTTTTGCCCCATTCTTCTACGGGTTGTGGCGTAAGCAAAGCCCTTTTGCGCCAGCTTTCAAAAACAGTTGTCCAATGGTTGAGTTCTTGATTTTCATCAAAAAGTTCTTCTCCATCTGTAAAAAATAATAGCTGACATTCGCCAAACTTATGCTGTAATTGCTGAATTGTTAAACCCTTCGGATGACGTTCATTCCATACCATTTGTTGATCAATATCAAAATAAAATGATAAAATCGGCGCATCATTAGCTTGTAATTCCTTGATTTGTTGTTGAAATAGTTTTGTTGAAAAAGCCTCCGTTTCATTGGCATCTATTAAGACCAAATAATCTTGATATTGCGTCAAATTTTCATATTGAAACGTAACTGCACCGCCTTGTTGAATGCTTTCTTTTATCGTTCGTTTCATATCCAGTTGCGTATAATGACTATCAACCCGACGCAACATAGCAGTTAAAATTTGATGAAAATTCTTACCAAAATCAATATTTTTCAAATGAGGAATTGAGATATTCCAATCATTGAGCGCACTAGGCGGATGTTGAGAATTGATCGAAAAACGTTGTTTTCGTCGTTTCCACCACAAAGTCAATAATAGTAACAATATTGCAAAACTACCTACAAAAAGCCCTTTTTGAGGTGTTAAAGGCGTTATTCCACTACCAAAACGAATCGTTGAAGTCACGCCATTAATCGCCTGCGACGAGTTCATAGTCATAAAAGACGAATCCATTTCCGTATTAACAGTCGAAAGATTATCCGCAATTGGCGCGTTTTCAAATGTGCTAGTATCTTTTTGCGTTTTTATTTGAAAATTCCCCTCTGATAATATAGGTTTTGTAACTACTCTTCCATATTTACCTGTTACAAAGTGAGCAACAAGGTAAAAATAATCCTTATTAGAATAAGTATATTTATATTTTAATATATCCCGTCCTTTCGTCAATCCCTTATAGGATAAAATTAGATTACCATTAGAAAAAGTCTCCTTTACAGCGACATGTTCCAACTTTTCTTTTCCTTCAAAAGTAATCTGGAGATCTGGATCTTGTTCTTCTAATATTAATTGAATAGACTGGAAATCAGGATTTTGAATATTGGGTTGTATAAAAATCTTTTGCTCTCCTAAATCTTTAGGAACATAAGCATTTTTCTTTTGATATGCTTCGTACATTTCCATACCTGTCCAAATCCCCAAACCTAGCAACAAAATCAATAATCCACTTGCAATATATTGCCATATTTGAGGCATCTTTTTAGCCGATACATACCATTTATAGAAAACAGTGCTTTCTAATTTTTCATTAAATGCTTGACGTTTTTCTTGTCGTTGATGCTGAGTTTGAAGCGCTTGAACAGCCGTTTCGTGCTGCGTTATTCGTTTTTCAAATAATAATAAGGCATCATCAAATAATTCATAAAATTCATTTTGAGATAATTCACTATCCGTCAAAAGCGGTGCAAGAAAGGATTTTAGGCGTGGCAAAGGCGTATCCGTAGGAATGTTTTCTAATAATTTTTGTAATTGTAAATGTTGATGTATGCCAAGCATATTTCCTTTAGCTTGCCAAGCTGAAAGGAGCTGAGGTACAAAAATTTCAATATCTGGTACATTCATATTAATTGAGAGTTGATAATGGATAATGGATAATTGCCCTTTCGGTTAATCCATAGCATTTAACATGGCTAAATCTTCTTTATTTTTTGCCAAAACCGCATAAGTCATTAATAATTGATCGCGTGTTTCATAATTAGTTGGATTATCTAATGAAACGATTGGGAAATTAATTTTTTGCAACAACAATGCCCAATAAATCAACTCTGCGGTTGAGGGTGGTTTTTTGAGGTGTAAGTTTCTAATTTTATAAAAATGATCGACAATTCGTTTCATATCCGTCAATGCAATTCCATCTAATCGCTTGCTCAGAATATACAATAATTCTTCTGAATTAGGAAATTGAATATGATGATAAACCACGCGTCTCATAAAAGCATCGGGCAGGTTTTTTTCTGAATTACTGGTAATAATAATGATCGGGCGATTTTCATTTTTTGCCTTAAAATGGCGTTGAATTTCTTTGATTTGAAAGCTCAATTGTTCAATCGCAAAAAGAATATCATTAGGAAAATCGCGTGGTGCTTTATCTATTTCATCTATCAAAACAACCATCCGCGTATTTTGTCGAATAGCTTCGCCTAAGGCATTATAATGTATAAATTTCTCTTCAATTTGGCTTTTATTCAGCGTTGATTTCTGATTTTGATTGTGTTGAAAATGCCCCAATGCATCATAAGTATAGAACAAATCCATTGCTTTCGTCGTCGTTTGTGCATTGAAAATCAACGGCTTACCTAATCCAAAAAAATGGGCAACATGATAAGCTAATTGTGTCTTTCCTGTTCCTGGTTCGCCTGTCACCAAAAGCGGTTGACCGAGCATCAATGCGACATTCACCGCGTCCTTGAGTTCGTGAGATGGCGTGTAAAGCTTAGGATCATTGAGTTTTTCATCTACTACAAAAGCGGGCAATTCTGCGTTTCCTTCTCTTTTATATAATTCCATATTGAAGTTATTTTATTGTTTGGCTAATTTAATGAGTATTGCTAGTTTTTATGTTTTTTTTAGATCAATAACCTCATTCAATCGCTTGTCTACAAGCACGCGTCATTTCTCGTTTTCCTGGTGGGCCAGGCAATTTTTCTACTAAAAAACCAACGGCTTTCATATTTCGTTTCACTTGACCTTTAGCACAATAAGTTGTTAAAATTCCTGCTGGTAATAACGAATTATACATAATAGATAAAAACTCTTTTGTCCAGAGTTCGGGCTGTGAATTGGGCGCAAAAGCATCAAAATATATAATATCAAACTGATCCTTATAAGCCAAATCCTCAAAGCGTTTTTCTACTTTTGTAATTGTAAAATTTTCATTAATAACGATAGGAGTTTCCCATTTGCATTCATGTATTTTCATAAAAAGATCATTCGCTTTTGGGTCGGGTAATACTTCACCATAATTAAGCGATTGAGCCGTTTCTAAACTAATCGGATAAGCCTCAACAGCAACATAATCAATTTGTAAATTCCGTTTTTGCGCTTCTAAGCAAGTCATGAGTGCATTCAAACCCGTTCCAAAACCTATTCCTAAGATCGAAATTTTGTTTTGAATAGTCGCTTTCATTCTCAATGCAGCATTAATAAAAACGTGTTGAGTTTCTTGCACTGCCCCATGTTTGGAATGATAGCTCACACCAAATTGATCCGAAAAAATGGAATGCGAACCGTCTCCTGTTTCAAATATTTCCATAATATTAATTGAGAGTTGAGAATTGAAAGTTGAAAGTTGAAAGTTGAGAATTGAAAATGCGCCAACTCAGGCATTCTCAACTCTCCACTTTCCACTCTCAACTAAATCATTATTTTCTTCCAAAATCGGCTGGAATTTCTCCCCATTCTTTGGTTTCCCATTTCATAATTTTGGTAGAATAATCGTTGGTTTTAAGCCATTTCAAAGCGCGATCGACCAAAGTGAACATATGTTTATTTCGAGCATTTCGTTCTAATTTCGAGCGAAACACCTTTTTTTGAACCCAACCTATCGCAATTCTAGAATCAGAATAAATCGGCAAATCACTGCCCAATCGCTTCAAATGTGCCAAACCATGCACTAAAGCCAAAAATTCTCCTACATTATTTGTTCCATACGGAAAAGGACCTTGACGGAAAATTTCATCTCCTGTCGCAGTATCTACGCCTCGATATTCCATTTTCCCAGGATTGCCACTACACGCCGCATCTACCGCGATACTTTTCCAAACAATTGGAAAACTATTTAAATCCGATTTTTTGATTGGCGCTTTTTTCTTAGCAGAAGTATTGACATATTCTTCATAATTGCCATAAAAAGCGTGATCAGCGGCTTCTTTTGTTTTGAAGGATTTGTATTTTGCACCTGGGAAATTTTTAATTTGACGCTGGCATTCTGCCCAACTACTAAACACACCCGTTTCGTGTCCTTCCCAAACAACATAATATTTTTTTGATTTCGCCATTAATTTATTCTTAATTTTATTCAAAAAGAAAGCTACGAATATATACATTTGAAATTACATTCGTTTCATTTCAGATTGATTAGATTTGATTTTAGAAAAAAAGCTACTTTTTCAATAAAAAAATACCGCTATGACCAATGCTGCATTCAATACAGAATTTGAAAAAATCAGACCGCAATTAAAATCTTACGTGTTAAGAATGACAGCAGGCGTTCAGGATAGCGAAGATATTGTCCAAGATACTTGGATGAAAGCCAGTCAAAAATTAGCTACTTTCGAAGGCAAATCGACTTTAAAAACTTGGATTTTTGCCATTGCTTCTAACCTATCTTTGGATTTATTGAGAAAAAAGAAACGCTGGCCCGAAAATGTAACGGACATTTGCAGAACCGAAGCCTATAAAGATCCTGCGAATTATCAAGCGATGATGCAAGTCGTTCAAACCTCGCCTTATGCCAAATTTGAAATCAAA
This sequence comes from uncultured Saprospiraceae bacterium, assembly GCA_937125475.1. Classification (GTDB taxonomy): domain Bacteria; phylum Bacteroidota; class Bacteroidia; order Chitinophagales; family Saprospiraceae; genus CAKZLL01. Next base: position 7,479 of record CAKZLL010000231.1, read on the forward strand.
GAACACATTGCTTTTTGCTTCACTTGCATCTCCAAATCTTTGCCGTTAGAGCAGCATCTTTGCCTATTACTCAAAGAAGTTTATGATTTTAAAATCAAGGAAATCGCTATTATTTTAAATACGACAACACCGCTCGTCAAGTATCATTTACATACGGCTAGAGCCAAAATGATTGAAATTTTTGATGGTCGTTGTGCGATTATTAATAAAAAAGGCGTTTGTCATCAATGTACGGAAATGAATGGTTTTTTCAATCCGAAACAAAATAGCCAAGCCGAATTAATGAAAATTAAAATGGTAAAAGTCGCACAAAAGGCTGATAAACAGGAGCTTTTAAATTTAAGAATGGACGTTCTGAAAGGGCTTGATCCATTTTCTTCTGGTGCTCACGAGCTGGAATTACACAATTTAGAATTCAATCGAAAGACCATTGAAAAATATTTAGAAAAAAATCAATAAAAATCCTATCGTTTTTTTTCGCCCAATCGTCAAAGCTGTAAACAATCAATTTTAAAACAAAAAAAAGATTTATATCATGACGAATGTATCAACAATGGGCAAAGCAACAACGATTAAAAAAACATTCAGCCGCGAAACGACTATCCGCCAAATCATTCAATCCGATGCAAGTATTATTTGGTCATTATTAACGAATGCCGCAGATTTTGCTCGATGGAATTCAACCATCATTTCGATTGAAGGCGATATTGAACTCGGCAAAAAAATTAAATTAAAAAGCGTTTTAGATCCTAAAAGAACATTTAAACTCAAAATAAAAACATTAATTTCAGAGCAACAATTAGTCTGGGGCGATGCAATGGGCAATCGAACTTACACGCTACAATCAACTGATAATGGACAAGTGCTTTTTGAAATGACTGAAAAAATCGGTGGTTTAATGTTTCCATTATTTGCTAGTCAAATTCCTTCTTTTGATGCTTCCTTTGAGCAATTCGCAAGTGATTTAAAACAAGAAGCAGAAACTATTTTTAATGCAACCGCTTAATTTATTCGACTTATTGAATAGGTGCTACTGAGGTAAAATGCAGCATCTATTCAATAATAAAAATGAGTTATTTTGTTTTTAAGGTTTGTATTATCGCTTGGTAATCTTCTTTTGTAATGCCGCATTCTAATTCGGGGGTTATTTATTATAAATACAAATAAAAGCCAAGAGATTAAAAAATAAAAATAAATAGCAAAACTTCTAAACCTTTTATAAATATTATCGTTCATGATAGCAAAGCTATTATTTTAAATAAAAATCAATTTAATTTTATTCTCTTTTTAATCAAATAGACGCGCCAAACATGAAGCAATCTCCAATATTACGATTTTGGAATTTACTAAAAAAGTACCGAGCCGAATTAAGACAAATTTATACTATTGCTATTTTTAATGGAATTGTAAACCTTTCCTTACCTCTTGGTATTCAAGCAATTATCAACTATTTACAAACTGGAGAAATGACTTCCGCATGGGTCGTATTAGTTTGTTTTGTACTGACGGGCATTGCCATTACAGGAATGCTGCAAGTCCTGCAATTACGGATTGTGGAAAATATCCAGCAAGATATTTTTGCGAGTTCTGCATTTGAATTTGCCTATCGCATTCCTAAAATTAGTTTTCTTCAACTCGATAAAATCCACGCACCAGAGTTAATGAACCGCTTTTTTGATACATTAACCATTCAAAAAGGTATGCCGAAAATCTTAATTGATTTTTCTTTAGCTTCTTTCCAAATTATTTTTGGATTGATGCTATTAGCGATTTATAGCCCATATTTTATCATTTTGGGTGTTTTGCTTGTCTTTATCTTATGGCTAATCTTTCGCTTCACTGGCCCAAAAGGCTTAGAAACCAGTTTAAAAGAAAGTAAGTATAAATATCAAATCGCACATTGGCTCGAAGAAATTGCGCGAGTAAATGGCAGTTTTAAAATTAATCCTTCTAGTGATTTTCATTTGAATAAAACGGATGAAACGACTTATAAATACCTTTCAGCAAGGGAAAAACATTTCAAAGTATTACTAAATCAATACCGACTTTTTATTAGTTTCAAAGTGCTTGTTGCAGCAGGTTTATTGATTTTAGGTAGTTTTTTAGTGTTTCAAGAACAAATGAATATTGGGCAATTTGTCGCAGCGGAAATCATTATCATATTGATTATCAATTCAGTAGAAAAAATGCTTAGAGTAATTGATACAATTTATGATGTTTTAACTGCCTTAGATAAAATCGGTTATGTAACGGATTTAGAACTAGATGACAATACTGGTTTGGCACAAATTGAAGCCAACGCTCCTATCGCTGTGAGTGCTAAAAATATCGACTTCCGCTTTCCAGATAGTACAACAAAAATACTCGATCAAGTCTCTTTTGAAGTACCTGCACGAGCTAAAGCCGTCATTCGAGGCGATTCTGGAAGCGGCAAATCTACATTATTACAAATCATAGCTGGTTTTCATCCGACCGAAAACGGCAAGCTTTACCTTAATGATATTCCGCTTGGCAATTATAAAAAAGAAGCATTATATAATAATGTAGGGATTGCCTTTCCGACCAATCAGCTCTTTGAAGGTACATTCAAAGAAAATATTACAATGGGCAGGGATTTTACAGACCAACACATTTCTAAGATTGCTAAAATTTTAGGGCTTAATTCTTATTTTTCTAATCAACCCAAAGGCATATTGAGTGAGATAGATAGTGGTGGTCGAAGATTGCCAAGAAGCATTATTCAAAAATTATTAATTGCCAGAATAATTATTGGACAACCTAAATTATTGCTCTTAGAAGATCCATTACAGTTTGTAGATGAAACTGAAAAACAACGGATTATTGATTATTTGATGGACGACGAACGAGAATGGACAGTGATTATAGTCGCAGACTATTTTTATTGGAATGAGAAAAGCACGCAAACCATTGAATTAACCAAACATAAATAAAATCATGCTCAATATATCAGAAAATAGTATTTCTTCTAAGGTTCAATTGAACGATTTCAAATCAGGTGGTTTACTCAAAAAAACTAGGATCAGGCGATTGCCTTTATTCCTAATTGGTGGTTTGTTATTAGCTATTATTATTACAATGTTTTTGCCTTGGACACAAAGCATTCAAGCTAAGGGCTATGTCACTACTCGATCGCCACAACAACGACCACAAGCCATTCAGTCCGTGATTTCGGGGCGACTTGAAAAATGGTATGTCCAAGAAGGGGATTTTGTGGAAGCTGGCGATACTATTATATATATATCGGAAATCAAAAGCGATTATTTTGATCCGAATTTGGTCGAAAGAACCTCAGATCAAGTCAGTGCTAAAACGCAAAGTATTCAATCTTATGGCGATAAAGTGACCGCATTAAATAATCAATTCAAGGCGTTAAATGCTGCGATGAAGCTCAAAATTGACCAAACAAACAATAAAATCGAGCAAACTCGGACGAAAATGGTCATGGATAGTATGGATTTAGTGGCGTATAATACTAATTTGAAAGTGGCTCAAAATCAGCTCAATCGAACAAAAACACTTTATGATAAAGGACTAAAAAGCTTAACTGAATTGCAAGCGAAAGAATTAAAATTACAATCTACTCAAGCGAAAACAACGATTCAAGAAAATAAAATTATCAATCGAAAAAATGAATTAGCTAATCTTTTTATTGAATTAATGTCTGTCGAAAGAGATTATTCCAATAAATTGGCAAAAGCCCAATCTGACAAACAATCGGCTTTGTCGAGCAAGTTAGATGCGATGGCAAATACTTCAAAATTGCAAAGTCAGTTAAGCAATTACAGCGCACGCCAACAATTTTATTATATCACTGCGCCTCAAGCTGGCTATGTAACTAAAGCACTCAAAAAAGGGCTTGGACAAATTGTCAAGGAAGGCACTGATATTGTCTCAATTATGCCTGCTAGCTATGAATTAGCGGTTGAGATTTATGTCAAACCACAGGATTTACCGCTTTTGACAATTGGTAATACCGCTAAATTGCGATTTGACGGTTGGCCCGCAATTGTAATTAGTGGATGGCCAGAGGCTTCGACAGGGATTTTCACAGGAAATGTGATTGCAATTGATCAATTTATTAGTGACAATGGTTATTATCGTCTATTAATTAGTCCGAATACCGAAGATAAAAAATGGCCTGAACAACTTCGAGTTGGTACTGGTACAAATACTTTTATGCTGCTCAAAGATGTGCCGATTTGGTATGAAATCTGGAGACAATTGAATGGTTTCCCACCTGATTTTTATAAAAAAACGGATAAAAAAAGCAAGGAAGTCAAGCGAAAAGCACCATTAAAATCAGTGAAGTAATATAGTTTTAGGTGTCAGGGGTCAGGTCAAATCAATAATTAGAGCTTTTTTTCATCTAGCTCCATTGTTAACAGTACTTTCCCTGACACCTGACACCTGACACCTGACACCTGACACCTGACACCTGACACCTGACACCTGACACCTGACACCTAAATTTTAAATTAATGACACAACTAAATAAAGCGTTTATTTTAACTGCTTTTATATTTTTATTGTTTACTCAAACGACTTATAGTCAATCAGATAGTACTATTTTTAGCTATAAAGAATATTTGACTAATTTATTAAAATATCATCCAATTGTGAAACAGGCGGATTTGAAAATCAAATTTGCAGCAGCAGAACAGCTTGCCGCAAAAGGGAATTTTGACCCTGTGGTTTCGTCCAGTTTCAAACAAAAGCAATTTGATGATAAATTATATTATAGTTTGTTTAAAAATCGGCTTCAAATTCCAACTCGATTGGGAATTGATGTAGTTGCAGGCTATGAAAACACCAAAGGACAATATTTCAATCCAGAAAATAAGACCGATCAATTCGGGCTTTGGAATGTTGGAATTGAGGCGAATTTGTTGCAAGGTTTATTAGTGAATGAACGAAATGTAGCATTACAACAAGCTAAAATTTTCCAAGAGATGGCACAAAATAAACGTCAAATCATGTTAAATGATTTGATTTTCAGTGCGTCAACCGCCTATCTCGATTGGCAAAAATATCATACTATTCAAAAGGTTATTGACGAAAGTATTACGATTGCTAATACGTATTTTGAAAATACCAAACAAGCATTTTTAGGTGGAGAAAAAACGGCAATTGATACATTAGAGGCATTTATTTTGTTGCAAGATAGAACGATGCTTTCGCAAAAAAATGAAATGCTCATCAGTAAAGCACAGCAAAAGCTAGAGAATTATTTATGGTTTAATGATGTGCCTTTAGGCTTGCGCCAAAATACAAAACCCTCAACTATTACAACGCCTATTTTTCAAATCAATACGGCTAATAATATTAAAAACATGGTTGATAATCAGCCGATTATTCAAGAAAAATTGAATAAACAAGCATATTATGAAGCAGAACAACGTTTGAAACGAGAGAAATTAAAACCAAAGTTAAAAGCTAAATACAATCCGCTTTTAGCTACTTCGGATAATAGTATTTTACCAAATTATGAGCTGTCAAATTATACTTGGGGCATTGAATTTTCGATGCCAATCTTGTTAAGAAGCGAACGAGCAGCGATACAACAAGGAAAAATTAAGATTGAAGAAACAAGACTTGATATTCAGAATAAACAAAATGAATTGACCAATAAAATAGAAAACACCTTAGAACAACAAGCCATTATTCAAAGGCAATTGGCTTTACAATTGCGGAATGTAGCAGGTTATCAACAACTTTTAGATGCTGAAAATCAGAAATTCTTATTTGGCGAAAGCTCCGTTTTTTTATTAAATAAAAGACAGGAAAAATATATTAATGGACAATTAAAATTAATTGAATTACAGACCAAAATTCAATTAGAAACATTGAATTATTTGTATTTCTCCAATGGATTATTGTCCATGAATAATTGATAATTAAGGATGGGATCTCTTGAAGAGATCCCATCCTTGACAATCCAATATTTATAAAACAGGTATTTCAAAATAATTGACAATCTCCATTAAAAGTTGTTTTGTCTGTTTCAAATTAGGTGCTTCGGTTTGCTCTAGTGTGGTTTTTAATTTTTTGATATATTGCTTTCTTCCTGTTTCGAGCCATTTTGCAGCATAGAAAAAGCCGTGTAAGGTTAAGTCATTTTCGGGATTAACCACTTTTTTATTCGTGATTTTTTTGTACCTGCGATAACTATTATCGACTTCATCATATTGCCCAAGGCAGAAATAACCAATGATTAAATTAGTAAAAATCGGATCAATAAAATGTTGAAAAGACAATTGTTGATAGCTAATCAAAATACCTTCAGATTGTCGAATAGATTGCTTAATATCTTTCGGATCGCCCAATAAAAGCAAGCCACAATAAGCCGTCGAAAAAGCGATATATTGAAAAATGTATTCTTTTTCTAATGCCTCATTATTCAATAATTTTTGAGACGCTGTTTTTAATGTTTTGAGCTGTTTTTTGACCTCATTTGGAAGCATTTCATAATGATCTTTTTTGTAAGAAGTCATGTAACGACTCGCCAAATAACTCACTTGAACGCTGATCGAAAAAAGCTTAGGTTGATCCGTGAAGTTTTGCCAAAATAACACTTCTTCACTTGATTGAATCACCTTAGAAGCAGCTTCAAAAATGCCTTCATCATCTAATTTATGGATCATTAAATGGAGCTTGAGGTAAGATAAAGCATAATTTAAATCTAAATAAAATGGGAAAACAATACAACCATTTTTTTCCAATTTTTTCTCTAATCCCTGAATTTCTGTGATCACATTGCTTGTATAAAAACGCTCTAATTTCAAATAATACAACCCTTGTAAATAATAATATTGGCTAATCATCTGAATTTTGAGGCTCTTACTTTTGAAATATTTTGAGAAAAAATCTAAAATCAATTGGTTTTCTTTGATGTCTTTGATCTTATCTTTCTCATTAAAATTATCGCGCCATTTAATATGAAGGTCGTTTAATATTTTTTGGTACTCTAGGATTTCCATGATCCTTTTATGGTTTTTTGTGGCAAGTCTAGTGTGTTTAATGGCTTCTTTGTGCGCCTCGATCTGCAATACTAGGACTAAACTATCATAGTCCTCAATTTTTTCAGCAATCTCTATTAAGTTGTCCATCAATAACTTAGCACGTTCTACTTTTCCTTGATTGACATATTTTTGATAGATATTAATATTAGGTAATAAATAATTTGGATAATTTTTGCTTAAATAACTGGTTAGCCCAAAAGTATAATGTGCCAATTGAAAAAACTTCTTTTTCGTTTTTTCATCATTTTCAGTATAAACCATTTCGCACAAATCATCAGATGATTGTTCGACCAAAATATTTCGATCAATAACATCTAATAAGGCAAGTGGATAATAAGATCTGACACTAATATTTTTAACATATTCTCTAAAAACACCAAAATGATAATCATCCAATAACTTAACTACCTTTTCTATGATTAGCATAAAATTTCATTTTTTTTCTCATCTCTTCGCCAATATCAGATCAGCCAATAGATCCCAAATTAAACGCTGATATTTGTTGTATAACAATTAAAGAACAAAGCAATTCAAGCAGAAAGGAAAAAAATTCAGCAAAATATTATTCCTGCTTTTTTGCTTACTTATCAATCTTTTTTAAACCATTTTTTAAGTAAATAAAAAGTATAATTATGAAAAAGTTATTTGTTTTAGTTTTAGGGTTAGTGACCGTCGGTTTTATGAGTTGTGATATTAACAAATATACTCAATTTGACATGGAATTCACATCAAGTATCACAGTTCCTTCAAGTTCGGGTATTAGCTTACCATTTGATCTTTTTTCTCCAGACGTTACGACCAATTCTTCCTCTACTTTTGGTTCTAATAATACCAATAAAGAATTAATTCAAGAAATCAAATTAACAAAAATGACTTTGGATATCACACAACCAGGGGATAGAGATTTTGATTTTTTAGAAGAAATTCACATTTACATCAGCGCGGATGGATTATCTGAAGTCGAAATCGCTTTCAAAACAACCATTCCAGAAAATGTTGATTTTTTAGAGTTAGATGTAAATGAAAACGATTTGAAGGAATATATTAAAAAAGATGATTTCAAATTAAGAGTAAAAACAACTACTGACGAATTTTTGAATAACGATGTCGATATCGACGTATATACTAAGTTTGCGATTGATGCAGAAGTGCTTGGCGTATAAAAAAATTGTAGCGCATAATAGAAGTTAGTTAAGTTAGTAGTTAATAGAGCGAAAAAGTTGAGCGGGAGGGTTGAAATCATGAATTATTGATTTTTTCAGCATAAAACCCTGAACTTTAATCAACCCTGTGACTGAAGTGTGGGAATAGTCATTATTCCCGCCGCTCTATTTTACTTTTTAATTTAAAAATGTCCATCTCTTACTTAGCATAAGTAAGTAAATAAATTACTGACAAAACAATGCCCTAAAGTTGCTGAATTTAACTTCATTAAAAGTTGAATTTCCTTTCTGAGATGCCCATGAACTGGTTTTGTGGGCCATTTATTTCAGCAACAAAAACAATTATTTCCCCTCCTCTTTTCTTCACATAACAAAAGCAATCCACTATGAAAAATTTAAGAAATGCTTTTTCAGCTTCTTTATTTTTACTATTTATCACTTTTTCTTTTAGCCAATGTACAGATCCAGAAACACCCGAACCAGATAATAAAGGCAAGGTAGGTTTTGAGATGACCGACGCACCAATTGATGATGCAAATGTGCAAAGTGCCTTTGTAACAGTCGCATCGATCAAAGTCGATGGTGAGACATATAGTGGTTTTAGTGGCAAACAAACCATTGATTTATTAGCTTACCAAAATGGAAATACTAAGGCTTTAGGTTTAGGCGAATTGGAAGTTGGAACATATAGTAATATCTCATTAGTACTTGATTATAAGACTGATGCAGATGGTAATTCTCCAGGGTGTTATATTTTAACGACCGATAATACCAAACATGATTTATCGAACTCTGCAAATAGTACACAAGAGATTTTTGTAGAAGGCGCAGTGACCGTTACTAAAGATGCGACTTCGACGATGGTTATGGATTTTGATGTAAGGAAAGCCGTTCATTATGACGATCAAGGTGCATTTTCTTTCGTCACTTCTTCCGAAATGTCAAGTGCTGTTAGAATGGAGGATAAGCCTAAAACAGGGACAATTTCAGGGAAAATTTCAGGAAATACATCCAACAACAATAAATTAGTCGTATATGCTTATAAGAAAGGTACTTACAGTAAAAACACAGAAACTCAAGGGCAAGGACAAAGCAATATTGAATTTAAAAATGCTGTAACAAGTGCCTTAGTTGATGCAGAAGGCAATTATCAATTGTCCTTTCTTAAAGAAGGCGAATATGAAGTTCATACAATCGCTTATGAAGACACGAATAACGATGGAAAAATAGAAGCAACTGCCTCCGCCGAGTTATTGTCAACATTAAGTTTAAACATTTTAGGTATTACCGTAGAATCAAATACAACAATTAATTTGGATCTTACGATCACTGGTTTTCTTTCCTTTTAACTAAATCATATTGTCAAAAGCAAAGTAAATAGTAGTAGTTTATAATTTTCATTTTTCTCAATCAGCTGGGTCTTTGACATATTTTTATCCAATTCTTTTTGGTAAAAATATGTCAAAGACTTGGCTATTTTTGCAGTCGATTTTAACTATTAACAACTTTTTAAAAATCAAAAACCACTATATATATGAAAAAGTACCTCATCTTATTGGTGATTTGGACAATGACTTTTCAAATACTCCAAGCACAAACTGTTTTTATTAATGAAATGAATCACGGTGCTTCTAATGTCAATGATAGAGGCATTGGAATTGCTGGACCTGCTGCGACCGATTTGTCGGGTTGGAAAATCGTATTATACGATGATAATGGAAATGCTTATCATACTGAAAGTATCGCTCCAGGTTCTTCTATTGATAACGAAGGCGGTATTGGTTATGGTGAAATTTGGTATCCGATGCCTACTTTGACCGATAATAATGGCAAAGTAACTGCCGCAGTTATAGATGCTACGCCTGCCGTAGTTCAAATGTTAACTTTTTCCAGTGCGCCTTCAACAGTTACCGCGCTTGATGGTGCTGCAAGTGGCTCAACCTCACAAGCTGCTCCGTTATTACAAACTGCAAGTGCTAATGCGCTTCAATTGATAGGAACAGGTCCAAGTTATACTGACTTTATTGCAACAACGGGTTGGACAAACTTAGTAGGAAGTAGTCCAGGTGACATCAATAATACTGGTGGTCAGACGTTTAGCGCATTGCCTGTTGAATTAATGAATTTTGATGGTCTAAAAATCAATCAACATATTCAATTAAACTGGAGAACCGCAACAGAGGAAAACAACCAAAAATTTGTAATAGAACGGAGTGAAGAAGGCAAGCAATTTGAGCCGTTAGGCAATGTGATTGGTGCAGGAACAACCACTCAAATTCAGACTTATAATTATACTGATATGCAACCAATTACGGGTTGGAATTATTATCGCTTGAAGCAGATTGATGATAATGGCACGTCTTCTTATTCAGAAATATTATCTATTTTTCATGAAAAAGAAAAAGGGATTTCTATTGATCCAAATCCAATTCGTCAAGGTCAATCGTTACAAATTCATTCTTCTTTTGATGAAAAAATAGTTATTAAAATAAGAAGTATTAATGGTCAGGTTATTAAAGAATTAATCATTAATCAATTAACAACAACTATTTCATTACCTAATTTATCAAATGGTATTTATATATATCAAGTAATAAAAGGCGGAAAAACGATAGCAACAGAACGTTTAATTATCGTTCAATAACTTGATTGATGGTATTATTTTTAATTTAGGGACAAGTAAATAAATAATATCCCCAAGATTGCGCGTTCCTTTAAACAACGATATTAGATAAAATTTAGTTAACTAGATTTTATTTAATATCGTTGTTTTTGTTTTATTAGCAAGCATCAAATTAGACAAAATAAGCATATAAAACCTACTGATAACATGAGAATTAAAGCATATTTTTTGTATTAAAAAAAGAAAAATCAAATATTTCAAGTGACTAATTTTATATGAGGTGATAAAAAAAGAAAAATTTATTTCAATTTCAGCTGTGACTTTTCAACTATTTAAGAGATAAAATAAAAGAAGAAATCAAAATTTAAAAGAAGAAAAATAATACTATCTAAAATTTTATAAGTATTTTAGTTGTATTCACATTCATTAATTACTATAAGTTTTCTGACAATATTTAAATTTAACTTATAAGGTTAAGCTAGGATCACTTCATTATTCAAGCTTAATTGAAAATTAAATTTTGTCTAAAAACTTACTTTCAAAAATTATTTTCATGAAAGAAAAAAATCAAGCAAAAGGACACAATTCTAATCAATCCTCTCTGCCAATTCCTGAAGCTGTTGACATTCTTTTTGTTGGTGCAGGTATGGCTAGTTTATATTCTGCTTGGCGTTTACTCAAAGATGATCCTACCAGAAAAATTGCTATTTTAGATATGATTGATCGAACAGGCGGGCGGCTTGATTCCGATCTAATTAATATTAATGGAAGTACTGTAAAAGAGGAAGAAGGCGGAATGCGTTTTACATTCAACTCGATGGATAATCTAATGGGGTTATTTCTTCATTTCGACATGGTGAAAGACATGGTTCCTTTTCCAATGGGTAGCAATGGAAATAATAGACTTTATTTTAGAGGCGAAGCGATGACGAACCAAGAAGCATTGAAGGATAATGTTGATATTTGGTCAGAATTATATGCTTTAGAGCCTGCTGAAAGTGGTATTAATCCTAAAGATATGATTAATACGGTTTATAATCGTATTCTCTCAGTCAATCCTAAATTCTTAGAAAAAGATGAAAATGGCAATCCGATTGATCCTGTTTTAGCCAAAAAAATGAAAGCAGAAAGAGGCGCTCGTTATTGGCAATTATTCCGTTTAACTTGTCAATGGAGAAGCCAAACTTTAAACAATTGGTCGTTACAAAGTTTGTTTTCTAATATGGGTTATTCCAAAGAAGCCATTGTTTTATTATATCGTTTATCTGGTTTTAATGGAACATTTTTATCTGAAATGAGTGCAGGTGAAGCCTATCAATTACTAGAAGAATTTCCTTCTAATCCTGACTTTAAGACCTTGGTAGAAGGCTTTAGTACTTTGCCTAATACATTAGTAGATCACATTGGACTAGAGCATATTTTTCTTGAGACTCAAGTACAAAACATTGATAAAGACGGGGATGGTTTTGTAGTTAATTACTCCACAATTCGCCAACCAGACGTAGATACATCAATAGGAGAAAGATCTTTTGATCAAGTAAAACGCGGTAGCATTAAAGCAGGTAAAGTCATTCTAGGATTGCCTCGTTTAGCACTCGAAAAATTATTCATCCGTTCAAGTGCCTTCCAAAAGGTAGAGAGTGTTAATCCAGAGGATTTGTGGAATACCTTACAATCTTCCTCTAATCAACCTTTATTAAAAATTAACCTATACTATGATTTGCCTTGGTGGAGTAATTCTTTAACAGGCAATCCTGCGGTAGAATTTGGTCCTAACTTTGCAGATTTGCCATTAGGTTCAGTTTATCCATTCTATGCGATTGATGAAAGAGGCGCAACAGCTCTTGAAGCACAAAAATATATCCAACAAGTAGAAGGTACAACTCGTGAGGTTTCTGTGGAATCTCAACAAGAAGTCAATAATGCCTTAGAAGAAAAATTTAAAAAACCTGCCGCTTTAACTATTTATTGCGATTATCTTAATATCAATTTTTGGAAAGGCTTGCAACACGCAGGTCGACCTTACATCGGTCGATTACAAAAAGAAGGCGTTAATGATCAATTAACTCCTGCCTCTGATCTTGTAGTAGAAGAAATTACTAAGTTCTTTAAATTGTTATTTAATACCCATTACGTACCAGAACCAATATTGACTAGTGCGAGAATCTGGTCAGGTAATTTTAGCTTTTTTGACTATAATAATATCACTAAACAGCAAAGTGAAGAAGCACAGCTTTTAGCGGCGGCTGGTAATTGTATGGTTAATCCTGATTTAGGAGAGCAAGTCGGTTTCGGTGTTCATCAATGGGCGATTGGCGCAAAAGATAATTTAACAATTCAAGCTCTTATTGAGCCAATTCCAGGTATTTATACTTGTGGAGAAGCTTTTTCTGACTATCAAGGTTGGGTCGAAGGCGCATTGCGTTCTTCTAATCTAGTTTTAGAAAAATTCGGTTTGAAACCATTCTACGAGACCGATGAATTCAAGTTAAAGTTTGGTAGTCGCCAAAATGTAGAGGAGATTGTTACTCAAATGTACAAAGAGATGTACGACGCAAAAATGGCCGAGGAATTTGGTATTGAGCCAGTTAATTCAAGAAATGCTGATGAAGAAATTGAAATTCCTATCTCGAATCTTTTCAATGGTTTTGGAATCGACTTAAAAACCAATAGCCGATTATTTTAAATCTAAATTTCTTAGAACATTACTCTATAATAGAAAACAGACTTGTTTTCTATTATAGAGTAATGTCTTATTTAAAATAATTCTCATATTTTTTAACTATCTTAAAATAATCAAATTATGGAAGATTCATTTTTTAGATTCCCCTCATCTTTAGCACCTCTTTTCAGTAGCCGAAATGCTAATGCGAAAGAAACTTACGGTTTACTTGAACATTTAAGAGGTACTTGGATAGGAGACAAAGGCTGGAATATGATGTGTGTTCCCATTCCAGGTACATCAGTAAAAGATTTAGCTTTTAAAGTGTTACTAAGACCTTACTTGGAGACAATGACCTTTAGTCTTGCAGGATTAGCTCCTAATAGAGGAAGCGATGCTGTTCAAGATAATTATGCGATAAAATACGATTTGGATGTTGTAGACCTATTAACTAAAGAAGGAATGCATACTGAAAATGGTTTATTCTTGAATCAAACTAATGAAACATCTAAGAACCAGAAAGTAGTTCGTCAAGCAGCTATTCCTCATGGAAATTCAGTTTTAGCTATCGGAAATGTTTGGAAAGACGAAGGTATTCCTTTTATAGAAGAAGCCAATATTGAAGCATTAAATAAACTGTTTACTGGAGAACCTGATTTTATCAAAGGTGATCCTAGAATTGGGTACGATGAAGAATTTAGACTTAAAGCCCAAACAGAAATAGAGAACCTTGGACCAGGATTTCAGGATTTTCATCCAAAATATCCCCTTAATGCATTAGTAGATACCATAAGAAAACAAGAAAAATTAGGCTACAAAGTACTCAACACCATAACAATTGATGTAGATACTAAAACAGAAGGAGGTGGAATCATTAATACTCCTTTTATTAAAAGAAATGCAGATGCGCCTAATTTCCGTTCTATTTTTTGGATAGAAGAAATTCAAGTACCAACAGGTGAAGTTTTTATGCAATTGCAATATGCTCAAGTTACAGAGATTATCTTCCCTGTAGATGGAGAAGAGGTAGTAAACTGGCCTCATATTAATATAAATACACTTGTGAAAATTAAGGATTAAATAATCACATTAATATTCTTTCATAATAGGATAATCTTCAATGATTGAGGATTATCCTATTTTTAAAAAACTAAACCATAAAGATGACTAATCAATATACCATAGCGAATTATTTAAAAGATAGATTAGAAGAATTGGGACTGGATCGAATGTTTGGCGTAGCAGGCAATTATACTGCGGCATTATTAGACACGATTTTAGCGGAAGATACCCCCCAAATTGCTATTTCTGGCTGTGCCAATGAACTCACAGCAGGTTATGCCGCCGATGCTTATGCTCGATACAAAGGGATCGGAGCAGTTTACGTTACTTATAGTGTTGGTGCTTTTATTGCGCTCAATCCAATTAGTGGCTCTTTTGTAGAACAAGCTCCTGTCGTTCTTATCAATGGCGCTCCAACGAATAAAGAAGATAATACTGAAAAAAATGCTGGATTATTATACTCTCATACCACGGGTTATCAATTCGTTGATATTCATATGTTTAGACCTGTGACCGCAGCAGCGGAGCGTATTACAAATGCGGTACAAGCGCCTTTTCAAATTGACTCTGCATTAACGGCATTATTAACAGAGAAACGCCCCGTTTATTTTGAAATCGCGGAAGATGTTTGGAGAGTGCCTTGTGCTAAACCTCTTGGCAAATTAAAATCTGGAGCTTACGCTTTTAATACCAATAATCAAGGAGATATTAAAGCTGCTATCGACCAAACGATGGAAATTATTACTAAAAAAATTGAAGGAAAAAAAAGAGAAGTCATTTTTTGGGCGGGGATAGAATTGCAACGATATGGCTTACAAGATAAGTTTTTAGAACTACTAAAAGTCGTCAATCGTTTTTCTGACATCACTGGCTATCCGATTGGTTTTGTTACTTCACCACTGAGTAAATCCGTTATTTCTGAAGATAATGAATATTTTCAAGGCTGCGTTACAATGAGCAATCCCAATATAGAGAAATTAGTGAAAGATACTGGGGTCGTTGTTGGTATTGGTGCTTGGACGATTGGAAAAGATGTCCATAACCAAAATATAAGAAGCAATTCAACTGTTCTAGCATCTCATGGAGGTGTTTTGGCTGGGCCGAAATATATACCAATGGTCAGTTTAGAAATTTATATGGATGGATTAATTCAAGCTTTTATTGAATTAGCGGAAGCAGAGTTAAAGGCATTAGCTGGTATTAATTTAAATTCAACTCCAATGTTTTTTGCTCGTTATGCAAAGCAAGAAATTATTCAGCCTATGACCTATAATTTATTCTATGAGAAATTGCAAAATTTAATCACAGAAGATCATATTGTAGTTGCTGATGCTGGATTTCCGTTAATTGGCGCACAAAATCTACACATTCCAAGCAGAAATGGTTTTGTAGGTCAAGCGGCATGGCTTTCAATTGGTTTTTCACTTGGTGCAGCAACAGGTATTAAATGTGCTAACCCTGATAAACGTGTAGCAGTCGTCGTTGGTGATGGAGCATTTCATGAGACTTGTCAGGCGCTTTCTGATCATATGTCATTGAATCACAATACTGTTGTTTTTGTGATGAATAATGGCGTATATGGCATTGAACAATTTATTGTTAATCCTAATCCGTATAGAGAAACACCTACTAATTATCCAACTCAACCAAGATCAAGTAATTTACAAAATACGATTTATTCTTATAATAAATTGCCTTCTTGGAATTTCATGAGTTTTGCGGATACTTTCGGCGCAAGAGGAATAAAAGTAGAAACTACAGCCGATATGGATCAAGCATTAAAAGAAATTGAAGCTCATCCTACGGATCGATTTTTAGTGGAAATTTGCATTCCTGCGACTGATTCGCCTGGCAAATTGAATACTTCTTCTATGGACGAAGTTGGCGAGGATGAGATAGATAATCCGAATTGGCCGCCTGCTGGCAAATTCTAAAATTTGATTGTTCGCTAAAAGTTATTTGGTTCATTAACAATTTTTGCCCTTTATTCCAATATGGGCTTGCCCCATTGTTCTAACTCTTTTAAAAACAACGGGGCAAGCCACCGCTGGATTTAAAAAATATTCATTCTGGCAAAAATTGTCAATGAACCAGTTATCTTTAAAATAGGTTTAACGCTCAATCAAATGAAAAGGCTATAAATTTTGATTATTAAAAAGGTTCATTGACAATTTTTGCCCTTTATTCCAATGTGGGCTTGCCCCATTGTTCTAACTCTTTGAAAAACAACGGGGC
>CAKZLL010000232.1 GCA_937125475.1 uncultured Saprospiraceae bacterium
AGTAAAGCTATTCAAAAACTTTAGTATATAATAATGCTTTGATTACTTTTTGTAAATCTGCCTTTTTTAAATGATAAATAGAGCAATTTTTTACATTTTTTTGAGCTACTGAAAAAGAAGAAACTTATTTTTAAAAAAATATTAAAATAAACGGTAACCTTTTATGTAAAAAAGTACCTTCTATAATATAAAACATAATTAGATATCTTATAACCAAAAACACAATAGTTATTTTCCCAGAAGCATAAAGTTTATAACCAAAAACATAATAGTTATTTTCTCAAAAACATAAACTTTATAACCTATTAAACAGAACAACGATTTCACCAATTAACTAAAAACATTAAACGAAATCATTTGTAACCTACAAAAAGCTATCGCTGTGTTGCTCGAAAGAGTGCACAGCGATTTTTTAATTATTACTACCTGTTATAATCTTCTATGATTTTAACTTTTTTGACTGATAATTTTATGAAAATAAAAAAAGAGCTGTTTCTAAATTGAAACAACTCTTCTTCATTATTAAGCGAATATTTTTTATAGTGATACAATTACATCACTTTTCCGTTTTCTATTACTTTTTCTGCTAGTTCAATTAACTTAACAGCTGACGCTCCTCCTCCATGTTCTTGTAATATTTCGCCTCTACTATCTAGAAAAACTAAAGTAGGGTAGGCTTGAACATTATACTTTTGTGCTAAATCGACATAATCGAAATCAATTGCATCTACTTTGAAATTAATAAATTTATCATTAAATAATTCAAAGACATTTGGATGAGTAAAAGCGGTTTCATCCATAAATTTGCAAGGCGCACAGCGGTCTATATAAAAATCAATAAAGACAGGTTTACCTTCTTTTTTGGATCGAACAAGGACTTCTTCTAAAGTTTCTCCTTGAATAAACTTGATTGTTGTGTCAGTTTTTTTCTTCTCAATGACTTTAGTTGGTTGACAACTCACTAAAATGATTGCTATTGATAATAAAAATGCAAATTTTCTCATAATAAATAAAAATTGGTGTTACTCAAAAAAAGGTTCTCAATCAAATAAAACCAAAGATACTGCCAAGTTTTTTCTGATTGCTTAAAATAACGAACCTTGAGCCCCTATTGTACGTTGCCTTTCTAGATTTAGTAAAAATATTTTTCGGTCAATTCCTGAAGCAAAACCAGTTAATTTTCCATTCTTGCCAATCACTCGATGACAAGGGACAATAATCGCAATAGGATTTCGTCCGACGGCTCTACCAACGGCTTGGGAAGCTTTTCTGTCTTTGCCAATTTTATAGGCAACATCAGAATAGCTACAACTTTTACCGTAAGGAATGTCTAAAAGCGCAGTCCAAACATTTTGCTCAAATTCGGTTCCTGTATTAAAAACGATAGAAATTTCAAAATCTTTTCTTACACCATCAAAATATTCTGTTAATTGTTGAACTGCATTTTTTTGAAGGTTAGAAAGTGTGTCAAGCAAAGCAGGTTTTTCTCTAGCAATGTTCAATTCGGCTAATTGATCACCATCAAAAACGAATTCTATACAGCCAAAAGGAGAATCATAATAAGCTTTCATCTGATAAATATAAAAAAGAAGGAAAAAGAAAGGTAATTTATAAAAAAAAAATCCTTGCATCTAATAAAAGATACAAGGATTTTCAGATAAACTGATTAAAGGTTTCTACTAGTTAACGCCTAACTTAGTTAAAGTATCAACATCTAAACGACCTGTTGGAAGGTTATTAGCTTTTTGAAACTTGATTAAAGCAGCTTTAGTTTGAGAACCTAAAACGCCATCAATTGGTCCTGGATCATAACCAGCATCTCTTAATGCACGTTGGATAGTACGCATAGTAGCATCAGTTCTTTTCACTGGGCAAAGAACTTCTTTCCATTCAGTGAAATTACCTTGCTTAACTAATTTACGCTTAGTAACTGTTTTGTACTCAGCTGGAATTTCAATTACACGAGTAGCAGCAGGAGTTTTAACAACTCTTTTAGTGATTGTTTTGTATTCAGCAGGGATCTCAATAACTTGAGTTTGTGCTGGATCTTTAACAACTCTCTTAGTAACTGTTTTGTACTCAGCAGGAATGTCGATAGTTCTTGTAGTAGCTGGTGCACTTACAACTCTCTTAGTAACTGTTTGATACTCAGCAGGAACTACAACTTCTTTAGTAGTAGCAGGAGTTTTTAAAACAGTTTTAGTGATTGTTTCGTAACGAGCTGGAACTTCAACTAAACACCATACTTGACAGTCATTAGGATCAGCAGATAAACAGTTTCTGTCAGCTTTACGCTTAACCCATTTAGTAGATGCAGGAGAAACTTCAATAGTTTCAGTAACCGCTTCATACTCAGCAGGAACAGTAATTAGTTTTTTAGATTCTGCTTTAGCTAATACATTATCAGTAGCTGTACTGTATTGAGCAGGAACAACTTCGATACGAGTTGAAGGTGCTTTTACCATAATACGTTCAGTAACTGTTTCGAATTCAGCAGGAACAACTGAGATACGAGTAGAAGCTGCTTTGTCTAAAGCTTGCTCAGTAACCGTTTCAAATTCAGCAGGAACAACTGTAATACGAGTTGATGCTTCTTTTACTAATCTTTGCTCAGTGACTGTTGTCCATTCGTCTGGAATCAAACACTTCGCATAACATTTACCAGGCTCACCGTTTGGTGGCATTTCGTCTCCTCCAGGCTGTGCTACAGCAGTGATTGAAAGTAGCATTGCTGCTAAAAAAAGAATGTTAAATCTTTTCATAATTAATACCATTGGTTTTGATTAAAAAAAATTGTGGAAGTTTTTACAAATTTATGAAAATTATAACTCATTAAAAAATTTATTTCAACAAATTATTATTTTTTAGATATGACAAAAGTAAGAAAAGTTTTTGTAATATCTATAATACTTTTTTTTTTTTTTAACGTCACATTAACATTTTTTTCGTAATAACCTCTTTTTGTATAAAAATGTGCTTAAATTTTAGGGTAACAGAGAAAATGTTTGACCAAAATATCAGAGTCTATTATATGGTCAGATGCTTCTAATAGTTTTTTTATTTGACGATCTTTCATTAATATTTTGATTTCGTCTTTTTTAGTTGAATAAGCGATATTACTCTCTGATCCCTTAATTATCAACCAACTTACATCTATATCATTTTTTAATGTGATACATTTTTCAAGTTTAAGACGAATATCTTGTAATAAGTCACTTTTAAATTCGGTGTTTTGAATTTCTGTTTTAAAAAGTCTCCTATGTGTCAGGCATTGTGCTAAATAAGCTAGAATAAAATCAGGGTGTTTGATAGAGTTTTTAATGGTATAAGCTATGTCTATGTCATCAATTAGGGCGAATTGGTCTAAATATCTCTTTCTATTGGCTCTAAAATCCGTCACACTTACTTTATTTTTTACAAAAAAGTGGAGGGAACTAGGGAGTTCTAAAGGAGTATTAGCAATTGATAAAAATTTTATCCGTTCAAAAAATCTTATTAACATTTGTTCTGCACTAAGGACAGTTTTATGCAAATAGACCTGCCAATACATGATTCGGCGTGCAATTAAGAATTTTTCTATGGAATAAATTCCTTTGTATTCAACTACAATTTCGTCATTATGAACGTGAAGCATCTTAATAATTCGATCATAACCAATCACACCTTCGGAAACCCCTGTGAAAAAACTATCCCGATTGAGGTAATCCATTCGATCCATATCTAGTTGGCTAGATACTAATTGATGTAAAAATTTCTTAGGGTATTCATTTTTAAAAACTTTGATAGCTAAAGATAATGCACCGTTAAATTCTTCGTTGAGCTGTTCCATAAAAAGAACTGATAAATCTTCATGATGAACATTGACAATAGTATGTTCTAGTGCATGAGAAAAAGGACCATGACCAATATCGTGCAATAAAATGGCAATTGTAGCTGCTTCGGCTTCTTCTGGCGAAATGTCGATTCCTTTATATTGTAGATTTCGAATGGCTTTTTGCATTAAGTGCATCGCACCGAGCGCATGATGAAATCGAGTATGTAATGCACCAGGATAAACAAAATGAGTGAGACCAAGTTGTTTGATACGTCTTAGCCTCTGAAAATAAGGATGCTCCAGAATATCATAAATAATTTCGTAAGGAATGGAAATAAATCCATAAACAGGGTCATTGATAATTTTTTTCTTATTCATAGCTTTTTTATAGTTGAAGGTCGTTTTATTTGATGGAGAGTTGATGACCATTTATATTTTATTGTAAAATAAACTTTATTTCATAATAATTTGATGATTCTTGTGGTTAATAACATATTAAATTTATTTCCTATCTTTTTAGAAATCTTATAGAACTACTATCACTTATTTTCGTATCATTTTTAAAAATGCATATTTTATACTATATATATGGTATGTATCCAAAACAAAAGAAGTAAGAAAAATTAAAATATGAAATATATAAGCCTTTTGATTGTTAATCAGTTAATCGACAAATAGGATGATTTTAATTTTCATTGATTACTTAACTTTCATTTATTCTTTTATTTTTACAGGAATAAAAAATAACTAGTACATGGAGAATGACATTAAGATACTCTGGGCGGACGATGAAATAGATAGACTGAAGCCTCAAATCATGTTTTTAAAAAAGAAAAACTATGATGTAACGACCGTCACTAATGGATATGACGCAATTGATGAATTTAAACAATTGCAGTTTGATATCGTATTTTTGGATGAAAGTATGCCAGGGATGACTGGTTTGGAAACATTAGTAGAAATCAAGAAGATAAATTCGAAGGTTCCTGTCGTAATGATCACAAAGAATGAGGCGGAGAACTTAATGGAGGAAGCCTTAGGTATTGAAATCACTGATTATTTGATCAAACCTGTCAATCCAAATCAAATTTTATTGACATTGAGACGAATTTTTGATGGTAAGCGTTTGGTACGCGAAAAAACAACCCAAGATTATCAGCAAGAGTTTCGCAAAATATTCATGGAAATCAATAGTGGTTTAGATCATGAAGAATGGGCAGATATTTATAAAAAGATCATTGACTGGGAATTGAAGCTTGATGCTTCTAATACTACTGCAATGTCTGATATTTTGGCAATGCAAAAAGGGGAGGCGAATACAGAGTTTTCCAAATTTGTAGTCAAGAACTATATGAAATGGATGAAAGACGATGAAGTTGGTCCTTTATTGTCTCATCAATTAATGTTTAATAAGGTTCTACCATATATACAAGAGAGCGAACCGACAATTTTTCTTTTGTTGGATAATTTGAGGTATGACCAATGGAAAACCATTGAGCCGATTATTTCAGAATTATTCACAGTAGAGGAAGAGTCTTCTTATTATAGTATGCTTCCGACTTCTACACAGTATAGTCGAAATGCAATCTTTAGTGGTTTATATCCTTTGGATATTCAAAAGTACTATCCAGATTGGTGGAAAAATGATACAGATGAAGGTGGTAAAAACCTTTTTGAAGCTAAATTAGTAGGCGAATTGCTTCGTAGATCGGTTCGACGACCATTAAAATTCGATTATGTAAAAGTAACGAACGGTCATCATGCGAAAAATTTAAGGGACAATATTTTAAATTACCTTAATAATGATATTACTTTCGTCGTCTATAATTTTATAGACATGCTTTCTCATGCTCGCACCGAAATGGAAGTTTTGAAAGAATTAGCAGGGGATGAGGCAGCTTATCGCTCTTTGACCAAATCTTGGTTTATTCATTCGCCACTTTGGGAAGCATTACAAAAAGCAGCAGAACGCGAAATCCAGTTAATTATCACAACTGATCATGGTACGATCCGAGTGAAACAACCTTCAAAAGTAATTGGAGATCGAGATACAACGACTAATCTTAGATATAAAGTGGGTCGAAATTTGCAGTATGACCGAAGAGATGTTTTGGAAATTAGAAAACCAGAGCACGCGAATCTTCCTAAACCAAATGTGAGTTCATCTTACATTTTTGCAAAAGAAGATAAATACTTTTTGTATCCAAATAACTATAATTATTATAATAGCTATTATAGAAATACCTTCCAACATGGCGGTATTTCATTGGAAGAAATGATTATTCCGATCATTAGATTGTATTCTAAGTAGATATAATGGGAGAATGATTAAATAAGAGAACGAGGTGATTTTCTATTCAATCATTCTCTCATTTAATCATTCTCTCATTAAAACAGGATTGGAAAACAATAATCCATTGAACAGGATAGTTAATAGGATGGTTATTCATAATTAATATTGCCAAGATGAAATTTCGATTATCTTATCTTTTACTCGTTGCCATATTTTTGGTACAGATCAATTCTACTTCTGCACAAACAGAAGTTGGGCTAATAGCTTATTATCCTTTTGATGATTGCACCGCTAATGACGCTTCACCTAGTTTGACAGGAGGAAATGGAACTGTAGTTGGAAATCCAAACTGTAGTTGTGGTGTTTTGGGGGATGCTATGGAATTTGATGGAATTGACGATCATGTTTCTTTTAATGGAAATGTCAATGCTGTCTTTGAACGAAATAACTTCACTGTCAGCTTTTTCTTTAAGCCTTTTAATGCAGTAACGTCTCAAAATATCTTATCAAAAAGAGTTGATTGCTCTGGTAATGGTAGTATTTTTAATGTCGAATATTTGTTAAGTTTGAATTTTATTAATGCTGAATTAAACGAAACACCGACTAAAAAAATAGCAATTTCTACTAATCTTGATGCGACTTGTTGGCATCATTTCACATTAGTTAGAGAAGCTAAGCGAGTACTTATGTATTTGAATGGTAAGTTGATTGATGAAAAAGTGACAAGTAGTGTTTTAGATTTATCTAATTCGGCACTCTTAAGAATAGCAGATAGCCCTTGTGTAGGTAGTACAACGGATCGTTTTAGAGGAAAATTAGATGAACTTCGTGTTTATAATAGATCATTAACCGCTGAGGAAATAGGCGACCTAAATATCAAACCAGATCAAATAGAACAAAGAGATCAAATTTTATATTTGGGAGAATCAATTGAAGTCGATGTGCCTGTTAGTTGCTCGAATAATTTTAGTTGGACACCAACTGATGGAGTAAGTGATCCGACTAATCCGACAACGGTTCTAACTCCAGAAGAAACAACAACTTATTTTGTTTCTGTGTTAGATGATTATGGTTGTACTTCTACGGATAGCATCAGAATTACGTTGATTGATCCTTCTACTTTGAATTGTTCAGGAATCTTTTTGCCTAAGGCATTCACGCCTGATAATGGCGATGAATTGAATGATGAGTTTGGTATTAGTAATCCGCAAGCTGTTCAGCAATTAATTGCTTTTGAAATATTTGATCGTTGGGGAACGCGTGTTTTTACCACGACAGATAAATTTGAAACATGGGATGGACATTATCGAGGAACATTGCTTAATGGAGGTGTTTTTGTTTATCGTGTAACTTACTTTTGTGATGGTGAAGAAACAACAATTACAAATACAGTCACATTAATGCGTTAATTAATAGACTTTTAAGTAAAAAAATAAAATTATAAATATGCTGTTTGAAATACAATCAGTACAAGAATTAAGGCGAGTAGCAGAAGAGCTACTCGCCTTTTGTGATGAGAGGAAAGTCATTATTTTTATAGGTGAAATTGGTGCTGGCAAAACAACATTGATTACGCAAATTTGCGCGTTATTGAAAGTAAATGAAAATATCAGTAGTCCGACTTATTCTATTGTTAATGAATATGAAAGCCCAAATGCGCCTGTTTTTCATATCGACTTATACCGATTAAAAAATATAGAAGAAGCATTAGGAATCGGTATTGAGGATTATATTTACAGTGGTAATTATTGTTTCATCGAATGGCCAGAACTCATTGAACAATTATTAGATCCATCAGAATTAGTAACGGTCAAAATTGAAACGTTAGAGGATAATTCTCGAAAAATTGAATTTTTAAAGGAATGATTGTGTCGCCTTCGGCTGATTGTATGATTGAAAAGATTGTGAGATTGACTTGCAACAAAATATAAGTTTTCTAGTAAATG
>CAKZLL010000233.1 GCA_937125475.1 uncultured Saprospiraceae bacterium
AGCAGCTTTAAAATCGACTAATTCAACAGGTAAAGCCACACAAGCAATCATACTTTCTAATGCACCAGATACTTTCATCCAACCCAAAACGTCATTTCTAAGTGTCAGTTTTTCTTGTTCCAAATGAATAAAACGCCCTGTCGCAGCCACAGCGGCCGTATTACAAGGCGAAGCTTGTCCATTGATATATCGTCCTTGTGTATTCGTTGTGCCAATCAAACGCGTCCAAGCATCAGAATGTGCCACTTTAAATTCCAATTCTTCATCAAGCAATGCCATTTCATCTTTTAAACTAGTCGCATAATCCGTTCCCGAAGGTGCGATTGTCGTTCCATTACTCAATATTGCTTCTGGATCTCCTACTTCCTGCCCAAATCCATGCAATTGAACCAAAACAGAAGTAGTAATATCATCATGAAATTTATTAGACGTAATTTGAAAACAGTTATTTGTATTATGTGCCATATCCGATATTTTGAAACTATCCACAACTCCAGAGGCAGAACAAACCGCTGTTGTTCCATCACAAACCGAACCTAATATATTATTACATCGGTGCGTGCCACTCAACATAAAAGCACGGGAATTGGTATTTTTAAAGCAATAAACACCTTGACTTCCTGTATTAGTATCATTAATTGGATGCGGTGCTTGAATGATAATTTCTCGGCAAGGTGTAGGATTAAAAACGTAAGTTCCCCAATAATTCGCCCCTGCTGGTGTTTTTTGTAGAATATAATAATCCTTATTTGGCATCACAGAATTATCTGTAAATAGGACAACTTCATAACCAATTGTCAAAGCTGAGGTATGAGCTGTTGCCGTATTATTGGCTAAAAGATCATCAATAATACCTGTCCAAGTTGTTAAATTGCCAACAGTAGGTTCTTCAAAATCGTTTAAACCTGCTTCAGGCAAACAATCAATTATTGTACTAAAATATGCCTCTATATCAGTTGTTGTTTCGGCTAAACCTGACGTTATTGTCACATCATCATAAGAGCCAATATCATATTTTACAACAGATCGAGTTGTGCCACAAATATCATCAGTAGGAATATCACCGCCTGGCGCAGTGCCATTATCAGAGATAAAACTTCTTGCATTTGTTGGGAAATAAGCCTGTTCACCGCAAGTCATCACTGCTGCTAAATTAGGATCACCAATGTAAGAAAAACAAGGACAAGTTCCTTTGCAATCTTCCACTAAACTCGTTGTTTGTGTAAAAGTACCAGCATTAGTAGCGTAAATATCATCACCGCTCGTCGCACCAGAATTATTAGCAGCGATTGTATTCGTCAAATTAAGGCTTCCTGTCTGGGTTTTATAAATTCCTCCGCCTCGGGTTGTTCCTGTCTCAACTGTATTGTTAACGATTGTACAATTATAAAAATCAAAAGATGTTCCATTCGATAAATGGAACGCTCCACCAGTTCCATTACTTCCACTTGAACTACCAGTTTCATTATTATAAATCGTACAATTAATAAATTTATTCACGGAACCAGTTTCTGAAATATAGCATCCACCACCATCTTCTCCTGCAATGTTTCCAGAAATAGTAGATTTCGTTATTGTGAAAATATCAGCTCCAAAATTAGCGATTCCACCGCCATCTTCTCCATTTCCTGCTTCATTACCTTTAATAGCACAGCCCGAAAAACTAACTGTTCCATCGCTTCCAGTGATATAAACACCTCCGCCTCGCTTTGTAGCCGAACAATCTTCAATCGTCACTTGATTAAAACTAACATTTGTAGAAGCATTACAACTGATATAAACGCCTCCACCATACTCCAAATTTGAAGAACCACTTACTTTAGCATAGCCATTTTTAATAGTCATATTTTGAAAAATCACAGTTAAACCAGTCGTTGTGATCTTGAAAACACTATCGTCTCCGCTTCCTTTTGTGGCATGACCTTGTACAATTGTTGTGCTTTGTCCTTGCCCTTGTATCGTCAAGTTTTTATTAATATTGAGATTATCCTCCGTATATGTCGCAGCGCTAATGTCGATAATATCACCAGCAGAAGCCGCAGATATTGCCGCTGAAATCGTTGTTTGATCACAACCCAAAGCGCAAACAGTGATTGTAGCTGCATAGGAAAATTGGTAGAAAAAGATAATCGTGATAAGTTGAAGAAATGCTTGTTTCATTCTTATTTTTAAGATTTAGATCTAATTTTTTAATAAAACAAAAATGTATATAATATATCAATATATCAACTACAAGTGATTAATTGGTAAGATTTGACCTAACTGCTAGTCGAATTGAATGATTAGTTTGCTAAATCGAATATAAAGCCGAAATGCCATATTCTTTTTGATCAATTTCTCCAACATACTTTAATCCAATTTTTTCGAGTAATCGTTGAGAACGGACATTTTCAGGGGCAGTTGTTGCGATTATTTTAGAAATATTTAAGGTATGTAACGCGTAATCTAGCGTTGCTTTTGCTGCTTCATAGGCATAACTTTTTCCAGTGTATTGATCCAAAAACCCAAAACCAATGTCCACATCATCCAATGTTGGGCGTTTCACAATGCCACACATACCGATTGTTGTGTCGTCGCTTTTCAATTCCACTTTATAAAAACCAAAACCAAATGCCTTATAACTCGGTATTAGGCGAGTGACAAGATATTTTCGAGCATCTTCTACATTTTCAATTCCTCGATCGCCTATAAATTTGATCCAATTCGGCATAGTAAGCAAATCATACATAAAAGGCGCGTCGGCTTCTGTAAATTCAGATAAAATCAATCGTTCTGTTTCTAAAATCATAGTTAATAAGTTGATAATTAGATTCCTAAATCAATGAAAACCCTAACGTAAGTTTAATTAAAAAAATTCAAATAATTAGGTTTAGTCTCCTTAAAAATACCACTTATATTTTATAATGAACCGCTTATATTCAAAAACGACCGTTTGTGGAATCTGACTCGCAATTGTTTCTTTTTTTCTTCAATTTGTAGACAGTATAATATTCTTAAAATTCATTTAACTTTCAACCCAATTAATCCCTATGACTGCCTGCACAGTTCTTTAATAAAGAATTGTTGCAGGTTTTTACTTTGAAAACAACATACCATATAATGTTTTGACAAAAAAAGAAAATATCATTTTATATATTGATTAAATACTGTAATTTAGTAGATGATAAGGCAAATTAACTTAAACATCTTGCCTTTAAAAGAATTTTAATCAAATTAAAAATATAGAACGATGGCAGTTTCAAAACGTAAAAAAAAGATTTCTAAAAAAAATAAGGAGGCAGAAAAGAAAATTTTACTTACTACGCTTGGCATTGCAGTAGTTGCTATTTTATTATTGTATTGGATGTTCACTTCGTTTAGTTAAACGTACTAGGTAAGTAAGATTTATGATCAAATGAACTTATTTTATCATATTTGACAAAGAAAAAAGGCATTGAGTAAAAATACTCAATGCCTTAACTTTTTATTCTCCTAATCACATTTATATTTTTAGCATATTTTGTGCCACTTATTTATAATTTTGCTTTTTCTACTTAATTACATATTAAATTCTAAAAAACAAACATTTCTATGACATTTAAAATGGTTTTACCGTGCCAACAGTTTATCAATTTTAGCACTAGTAAATTATTAAATTAATAAAAACACACAAACTTGTTATTTAAACATAAATATTTGTTTTTAAAACTTTATTTATTTTTTAAAAAAATAAAGCCCCTTCTGGAACTTTTCTCTTCATTTATTGCTTGAATAACTCAAATTCTTATCAAAAAAAATCATAATCATGTTTTGTCTTCAATCTACAATTTTTAATAGTCAAATCAATTGCCCTTGCAATTGTTGGTATTCAGGTATCAAATTTTGATTGAAGATTTCTTCTCTTTCCGTTCAAAATTATTTTATCCTTTGAGTAGTCACTAAAAAGTCTGCAATTAGCAAAACTGCATAGATTAAAAAAAAGCAGTCACGCTCTACTTATAAAAACTCATTAGTAAAGTGAAAGCAGTCGTTTAATAGATCAAATTGCCATTTCATCAAAAGGCAATAGACTATTTGGAGATAAAATCGCTAATTGAAGTATGATTTTAAAGAAATAAACATTTTCAAAATAAAAAAATAAAAAAATAGCTTTTTTGAAAAACTTGGAACATTATTTGAATTTATAACGTTATAATTATATAAGTTACAAAGTAATCCAATTATACCAAATTAGTTAAATTAATTAACATTTTAAATCCGTTTGTTATGAAAGCATTAACGAAAGTTCAAACAACAAAAACAGTACAAATTGCCAAATTTGCTTCAGACGGTTTTACTCCTTATACAGGAATAACCCCGCATCGAGTAACCTTGTCTATGGACGCAAATGATGAGCCTAGAGGCTAATACACATTGCAGGTTCAACTAGAAAATTTTATTACCTAATTTATTGTAAAAGAAAAACTATTAACAATAGAAGCATCTGTCGATTACTCGGCAGATGTTTTTTGATTCAATAAGAAATCAAAAATGAAGTATAGCTTCATAACATACAATAAAACCCTAATATCGAATAAACATTTTCTCTCCTCTCTTGTTTATTCGACACTAGGGTTTTAGTCAATACATATTTTTTTGCATTAGCAGTCTCAAAAGAGGCTGCTTTTCTTTTTTAATTACCACTGTTTCATCTCATTTTTTTAATATATAAAAAAATGAATAAGTGGTAAGTTATTTGCTTTTCACCTATTCATAGACTTGTATAATTTCGGACAATAGTAATTATTAGTTTCCAATTTTCAATTGCTAATGTCTCTTTTGTTACCGTTTCTTAAAAATATCTGATGTAATATCGTACTAAAGGGAATGTGTAAAAAAATAGTCTACCATTTTACTATAAGTTTTTCTGTCTCTAAAGAAAAATAACTTTCAAATATCAATAAATTTTAGTTTAAATTATGAAAAAAATACTTTTACTATCCACAATGTTTATCTTAATAGCTTCTACTTTTTCAATGGCGCAAAAACGCGTTTTGGTAGAAAAATTCACCTCTGCAAAATGCGGTAATTGTCCTGATGGAACAGCTAAGTTAACTACAATTACAGGAAATGAGCCGAATGTAATTTGGGTAACTCATCATGCAGGTTTCATTGTTGATGCGCTTCTATTTCCTGAAATTGATACTATTGCAAGTACTTTTACTTTCGGTGCACCGACTGCAACAATTGACCGTATAAAATTTTCTGGGCAACAAGATGTTGCAGTAGGAACAAGTCTTTGGCAGTCTAATATTTCAAGTCAACTTACCCAAACAGCCGATGTTGATGTTACAGTTGATGGTAATTTTGATGCAACTTCACGAGTAGCGAATATTGATGTTAATGCTATTTTCTCTAGTGCTTCAACTGCTCAGGGTGAATATAGAATTAATGTATTTGTGGTAGAGGATAGCGTTGTAGGTTCTGGAAGTGGCTATAATCAAGCTAATTATTTTAATAGTACGGCTGGACATCCATTTCAAGGTTTAGGCAATCCAATTGTAAATTATCCGCATCGCCATGTAGTTCGAGATGTGATTTCTACAGCTTGGGGTATGGGCGGTATTATTCCAAATACTACAATGGCTAATACGACCTATACTGCGAATTTTTCGTATCAAATTCCAATGGATTACGATTTATCTAAGGTTAGATTTGTGGCATTTGTTACAGATTTTAGTCAAGGAGTTGATCAGCGCAATGTTTTGAATGCGAATCAAGAGGATCTAAGCAATTTTGGAATGATTATTTCGAATACAGCAAAACAAATTCCTTTTGTACAAGCGTTATCTATTCAACCTAATCCTGCAACTACTTTTGTGAATTTAAAAGTAGAAAGTTCTGAAAATCAGCAAGTTGAAATATTGATTTCTAATGTATCAGGTCAAACTATTTTAACGAAAGAAAATGTTAATTTGCAAACAGGTACAAATATCTATCCTTTGCCTGTTGATCAATTAGCGAATGGTTTGTATTTTATTACAATGAAAAAAGGCAAGTATTTAACAACACAAAAGTTGTTTATTAATAAATAAAATCAACGCTTTTATAGCGTATTTTTTAGGCTGATAATTAAGTAAATGAGTCACTTAATTATCAGCCTAAAAAATATACTTTATCAATTATTCTCTACATCCATTCCGTTTTCTCCTCATAGGATTTCAAGCCGTTATCGTCCTTTGATGGGCATTGACAATCTTTCATACTAAATTGTAAATCAGAAGTATTTGGAATAGCATGAAGACATTCAGATCCTAGTGTTTTTGCCAAATAAACGACCAAATTAACAACTAATTGTGTTTTTTCTTCTAAAGGTAAAGTATGATCTATACCAATTTTGAACGTTGTCGCTCGCTCATTTGGATCATTTGCTAAAGTAGATAAGTAACTAGAATGATCTAAATAATGTGCATTAAAAGGCAAGACATTATTAATACTTTGTGAATATTCTAAATCATAACTTATCAAAAAGTCATTCAAAACGCCTGCTATATCGTGAGCTAAATGATCTGTTTTTTCATTAGAATAATAGATCGTATTACCAAAAATATTATTACCGATCACAATTTTATATTGTGTGGCACTAGAAGGTTTTTGTGTTTCAAAGGCATCTTCATCAATATGCAACGGTGTAACAACAGACATAGAACTTCCATTAGTACAATCCAAATTGAAGTACTTATGCAACTTGAGATGTAATTCATCCTCTTGTTGCGGAAACTCTGAGAATAGTGTTATATCTGTAGCTACTTTAGGAAGTTCTTCTTTTTCCTGAGTAGTACAGCCGTAGACAAGTACTAATAAAAGCACAATGACATAGTATTTTCTCAATTGCATAAGTATGGATTTTTAAAAGAGCGAATGAAACCTTGCAATTGTTACAGTATTTTTAGTTTTTCTTTATGTTTTTTTGAAATGGCTATATCTATAAAGATGGTTGAGTTACAGGTATTTATTCGAAGTATTCTTTTATTGATGGATTAAACTGCAAAGAACGTAAATTTTGAAATAGAATTAGCATACAATTTACAATTTATAAACATAAAGTGCAAATTGTAAGTGTTTTTTTATAAAAAAGTACAAAAATATTCCCACTTTTATTTATTCATATCTATTTTTTAATAATATAGGGTTTGTTTTCGTTTCCTAAAGGAATTTTATTATTTTTAAAAATCATCAAATGATTTAGGGAATGGTAGATCAGTTTCTATAAACTTCCTAACACTTCATTTCTAAAATAAAATGAACACTTGAAATCATACATTTTTACTTTTTACTTCTTATTCATTTTTTTTGCAGCTACTGCGCAAAACAATATAAATGACATAAAAGCCAACCTAGACTCTGCTAAAACTTCTATCCAAAAAGAAGAACATCTTCCTGCTTATCTATACTGTATAAAAGCCTTATCCATTGCCCAAAAATTACCTAGTCAAGATCTAGAAATTAAGTATAATACTTATTTAGAATATATTAAAGTCGTCAATGAGGTCATTCAAAATATTGCCATTCCAGATCAACAAAGGATATTTTATGCCGCCGAATATAATGCATATGAAGCAGGCATTGAATTAGCTTATCAGCTTTTTAAAAAAACAGGCGATCAAAAATATATAGAACAGGCTTTTGAATTGACGGAACGCAATCGAAATGTCTT
>CAKZLL010000234.1 GCA_937125475.1 uncultured Saprospiraceae bacterium
ACAATCACACAATCACACAATCACACAATCACACAATCACACAATCACACAATCACACAATCACACAATCACACAATCACACAATCACACAATCACACAATCACACAATTCTCTCATGAATAGTTCCTGTTCTTTTTCTTAAAAAATAACCTTCTCGTTCTCTAAATACGGCAATGATTTCAGCAGCTATCGAAAGCGCAATTTCTTCTGGACTTTCTGCGCCAATATCCAAACCTATAGGCGCGTAAAGATTGGGTAATTGTTCTAAATTTACTTCAGTATCATTTTCTGCTAACTCGTCTTGCATTTTTAATAATCGCTTTTTAGGTCCGAGCAAACCAATGTAAGGGATATCTATTTTAATGTATTCTTGTAATAATGCCAAGTCCGTTTTATAATCGTGAGACATTAAAACAACGGCAGTATATTCATCCATTTTGATGCTTTTTGCTTCTTGAATGGAATACGTTTTTTTAGCGGCTTGATAAACACTTCTACTTAATTTTCGTGGTTTGCCTGCTACATGAATTTCCCAACCTAATTCGGTCGCAATGCCCATAAAGGCATTTACATCATAATTATCACCGATACAAACCAGCTTAATTTTAGGGCGAATGAGTTCAAAAAGAATTTCATATTCTTGTCCTTCTGAATTGATGAGGGTGAAAACCTTTGATTTTCGTTTATAAAAAACCCGTTTGATTTTTTCTTTAATTTCTACTAAATCTACCTCAATAGCTGATGCTAGGTCATTCAAATTATCTTGGGTATAAAATGCGCCTCTTAATGAAGATTGACCCTTTTTTATATTGAGTACTTGTAATAAAATAGTAGAATCGCGTTGATCTATAATTTGTTGCAAAAACTGAATTTGATTATTTTTATTTGTATGATCAATAGGTGTTAATAGTACTTCAATTCGACCATTACAACCCAAACCAACGCCAATTTGATGTGGATCATCTTCGGTCGTGTCATAAACCACAATCGAACTTTCATTCTTCATAATGGCGATTTGCGCTCGTTTCAATGCATCACCTTCCAAGCAACCTCCACTAATTCCCCCAACCCATTGACCATTATTACTGACAAACATCCGTGCGCCAATTCGACGATATGCCGAGCCTTCCACTTTTACTACTGTTCCTAGTGCGACCTGTTCTTCTTGCCAATTGATTTGTTGATAACGATCTACTATCTTTTCTATCTCTTTCATTTTTCAAAAATAATAAATTTAAGAAAACGCTGCGCTGTAAAAATAGGAAGTCTAAATAAAAGTTTTCAACAGGCTGATCATAAAAATGGGAACACAAATGACGCATGAAAAAATATGCATCATCTGTATTCCCATTTTTCCTATTCTGCATAAGCAAAATTATCTCTCAAAAATAAAGTAAAGCATCTTTATTGTTCCTTTTTATTAAAATTCAATTTAAAACCAATCCTTTGATCCGAAGCAGGTTCATCATCATCATAATCTTCCCATTCGGTAATGGCTTTGACAAATTCTTCCACATGGCGAATAATAAATGGAGTAGTTAATTCCTCTGGTCGATAAATTCCGATTTGTTTGGGTGGATGCGGCTCGCCATATCCTTCGATGAATGGCAATTGAATAATCACTAATACTTTACCATTGAATAATTGTTGATATACTAAAGAACCATTGTTTTTGATTAATGGTCTTTTAATCCTAGAAGCGCCTACCTGTTCGGCTAAACCACTTTTCCCATCTCCTAAAGACAAGGCAATTGCCTCTAGATTTTCCATTTCTGCTCTTCCAACAATTCCTGCATTGAGTTCAACTGCTTTCACAATTCCAGATAATTGTTGAATGATAAAATCTCTTAAATGATCTTTCCATACCTGTCGATAAACAACCGTGTTTTCTAATATTTCTTTATATAAACTTACTCGACGCTTCAAATTATGTAACTCCATGAATCTATTTTTTTACTATTCTGAAAAAGAGAGCCATGAATTTAAGTATTTTTACATTAAAATAAAAAATAATATAATCCTGTTATTTTATCCTTTTCTAATCAAAAAATGTAATTAAGGCAAGAAAAATGCTGCTACATTTGGTATAAAACCTGCAATAAATGAAAAAAAGAATCACTAGAATGAACTTTTTACTATTAAGAGAAGGTTGATAGCGATGAAACTGATAATGTTTCACCTAAGGGAGTCCAACTTGAAGTAGCGGAAAATGTAGGCTTATCATCCAAGAGATATGAAATTTCTATTCATACCATTCCGTACTACACATTGCGAGGCTGTTGACTCCCGTTTTTTATCAATCACTTAGTGGGTAATTCCTGATTTTGGCAATAGCCAAAAAGGCACTTGCTATGTCCAAATATATGAAAACCATGAACAAAATAATTATACAAGAAACATTTCTAGGATTGCTATATGAAAACGGTGCATTTGTAGATGTATTAGAACCAGGAAAATATAAATTTAAACAAGCTTATTCTTTTTGGAAAACAGTAGAAGAAGTCGAGCGAAACGTAACGCTGGTCGATATGCGTGAACGCTCATTAACGATCAAAGGACAAGAGATTTTAACAAAGGATAAGGTCGCAATTCGTGTTAGTATTTTGGTTTATTTCAAAGTTATTGATGCAAAAGCAGCGATGCATAATGTCACAGCTTACGAAAATCGCATCTATGAAGATGTGCAATTAGCCGCTCGTCGTTATTTGACTTCTAAAGAATTAGAAGAAATTTTGATTGATCGTAATGGTATTTCGGATGCCGTGAAAACGGATGTGAGTGAAGCCGCTTTGGGGTATGGAGTGAAGATCATTCGAGCAGATGTGAAAGATTTGGTTTTCCCAGGAAACTTGCGAACGATTATGAATCAAGTCATTGAAACAGAGCGTCGTTCAGAAGCCAAATTGATTGAAGCGCGTCAACATGCCGAAACTAAACGCATTCAAGAGACCGCAGAATTGGAAACAAAACTACGTCGTTTGGAAGCTGAAAAAGAGCAAATTCGACTAACATTAGAAGGTGAGCGAGTGAAGGCAGAAGCTGAATTAGCGGCACAAATCGAATTGGCGAAAGCTATTGAAAATAATCCTGTCTTACTGAAATTGAAACAGTTAGAGGTTTTGACGGCTTTGGCAGATGGAGAAGGGCGTTTCGTCATTGGATTAGATGATAAAATGGTGAGTCTTAAAGATTAAGCTAGTGAATAAGAACTTTTGTCAGTAAAATTAATAAGGCAGGATTTTTGATAAAAAACAGTTGAGGGGTATTCCTTCAATTGTTTTTTATCATCGCTATATATTAAAAAACGTGAAAAATACAGAAAAACGCCCAATAATTACAGCGAACCAGAAGGAGAAAAACAAAAATATCAACAATTCGACTACCTTTACAGTTGAAAATACAAAATATGACGTTTAGAGATTTACACTTAGTCGAACCTATCTTAGAAGCATTAGCAGAACAAGGTTACGAAAATCCTACCCCGATCCAAGAGCAATCAATTCCGATGTTGCTAAGAGGAAAGGATTTACTAGGCTGTGCCCAAACAGGTACTGGGAAAACAGCCGCTTTCGCTCTTCCTATTTTACAAAATATATTTTTAGATTTAGAGCGAAATTCACGTAATAGAAAAATAAAAGCATTAATTGTTACGCCAACTCGCGAGCTGGCTATTCAGATTGATGAAAGCTTTACAGCTTATAGTAAATATACCAATATTCGAAATACCGTTATTTTTGGTGGTGTGAAACAAGGTAAGCAAACGCAAGCGCTAAAAAGAGGCGTAGATGTTTTGATTGCAACACCAGGGCGATTGCTTGATTTAATTAATCAGGGTTTTATCTCATTGAGAGATATTGACTATTTCGTTTTGGATGAGGCAGATCAAATGCTTGATATGGGTTTTATCCATGATATTCGCAGGCTTTTGACTTATTTACCAGATAATAGGCAATCCCTTTTCTTCTCGGCTACTATGCCGCCTTCTATTGTCAAATTGTCGGACAAAATATTAGGAGAACCTGAAAAGGTGACTATAAAGCCAGAACAAGCAACGGCGGAAAGAGTAGAGCAAGCTATCTTTTTTGTTAAAAAAAGAGATAAAACGAAGTTGCTTATTCATCTGATCAATACAGAAGATGCCAATACTTCTTTGGTCTTTTCTAGAACGAAACACGGAGCAGACAAGATTGTCAAACTCTTGCGACGAAATGATATTATGGCAGAAGCCATTCATGGAAATAAATCGCAAAACGCAAGACAACGTGCTTTAGGGAATTTTAAAGAAGGACGAACAAAGGTATTAGTCGCAACTGATATTGCAGCACGCGGTATTGATGTGAGTAAGCTTTCGTTAGTCATTAATTATGATTTGCCTAATATTCCAGAAACTTATGTGCATAGAATTGGACGAACAGGGCGTGCACGCGAAAGCGGTGTAGCTTATTCATTTTGTGATATGAGCGAATTGGATTTTCTTCGAGATATTCAAAAATTAATCAAACAAACTATTCCAGTTGTGCAAGATCATCCGTATATGGATGATGGAAGTGGCGATGATTATGAGCCAGATAGAAGACCACGAAACAACAAATGGCAGAATAGACGAAATAAGAATAACAATAATCGAGGAGGAGGAAATGGTCGTTCTGGAGGTAGAAGACGATAATAATAACGTAGGGCAAAGGCATGCCTTTGCCCCAATCAACCAACCTATACATTGAAAAATATATAAAAAACCTAATCATTAGATTTGTAAAGTCTAGTGATTAGGTTTTTTAAGTATAAAATGAATTATCTGATAATAAAAAAAATTTGGGCGTATGGTCTTTCCTTCCATACACCCGGTTGTCTTTGATGGGGATCGAACCCATTGCCTCTGAAATGGCAGTCCAGTGCTCTACCTAATGAGCTACAAAGACGGATTTTTCATCCTTTTCCAATACATTTGATCCGATTTTACTTGCCACCCTTGCTCTGCCGCTGAGCTACCGACGCTCCATTTCTTATCCAAAAACGGAGCATCGGGGCAGGATCGAACTGCCGCACTAGGTATTTACGAATCCTATGATTGACCAAGAACTAATGAGATTTACACTGTGGAGCGAAACACTTACGCTGATTTCGTTCTCTTCTGAACTGTCTATTTCAAAAGGAACTTTCAAGTACGCTAACGCTGACAATTAAGCTATCTCCATATCTTTATATAGTTGAGAATTGAAAACTAATAATGTTCAATTCTCAACTATTTTATAATCCTTTATTAATAAAATCAAACAAACGCTGTCCGACTTTAATATTGGTTACTTCTGCATTATTCGCTTTAGAACGCGCGATTTTAACGCCTTCAATCAAGGAAGTAATTCGCTGAGTTAGTTCTTTTCTTTGGCTCAAAGTCAATCGACCCGAAGAATAAACCGTTTCGTATTTACCGACTTGATGATCTAAATACAATAATTCTGTTTGCGCTGGATGTTTTTCCGTCGCCTCATATTTTACAATAACTTTTGGTCGCTTAACCGAGCGAAACTTAACCTCTGGAGCAGTTTTATAAATGCCTTCTTGCTCATCAAATTCAAATTTCTTAGCGGTATCTAAGGTTGGAATATTGGTATATAAATCTTTAATTTTATTCAAATGTCCTTCCAAAGCCAAAAGCGAAGTCGCTGAAAAAATACCAAAATTAACGCCATCAACGATCAATTCAGCGCGTGCTTTTTCCGAAGCATTCGTTTCTTCTTTTGATAAATGGGCATCAATTCCCTTAATCACAGTTGCAAGGGTTTCTTCCAGTTTGGTTTTCACCGTTGTGACAATTCCTTTTGTTTCATCTGGAATCATTTCGGCATCTTCCTCTAGGGAAATATAGCGTTTGACCATGCCGTCAAAATAGGGTTGTTTTTTGGTAAAGGTATTTTTGGCTTCACCAATGGCATGATTTCCTTTTTGTTTGCGGTCTTGTTCAACCGCTAATAATTCGTGTAATTTATTTGCCATAGTTGTAATATTTTCCCTTTAAAAGCCATTTGTTAGCTAAAAAGTTCCAATGATATATGATAATTAATAATTATTTTCATTCGCCTTTTATTTGATCAATTCTCTATCCTTTCCATAAGGAGAAGTCCAGTTTTTTTGTTCCATAATAGCTTTGACTTCTTCATAGGAAAGCGGATAAAAATCATGTGAATCGACTCCGATATCAAAACAAAGTTGGTTGTCTAAATCAGGTAAATTGCCATGACTATGCCCGTACAAATGCCAATTACCACGCCCGATACCGCGCCAAGTTCGCATGGCATAATGAAATAAGATAATTCGTTGAACACCATTCTGACAATCTGGATCTTTTACTTTTAACTCATGATATTCTTTGATCCATTTAAATTTGCCTCGATTTTGGAGTGCTGCACCTTCATGATTACCTACAATTAAGTATTTTTTTCCATTGAGTTGATCCAATATCGTAGCTAAATTTTCTTTGTAAGTCAATCCAAAATCACCTAAATGATAAACCTCATCTTTCGGTTTAATTTTTTCGTTCCATCGTTTGATCATTTCCTCATTCATTTCTCGCGCATTTTCAAAAGGGCGATTACAAAATTTTATAATATTTTCGTGTCCGAAATGATGATCTGAAGTGAAAAATATTTTTCCCATTTTTATTTTATTTGTTTCGTTTTTTACTCTATTTCCTTTCCGTCCCAATTGTCTGAAACATAGGCTTTGACTTTTTCTTTTGTGGTAAAATTTGGTGAAGTTCTATAGTTTTTCCATTCAGCCAAATAACCATCATAATCATCCAAAATCCACAATTTGGCGAAGTATTCATTATCCGAAGACTTGATAAACTCAACTTGCCAATCGGCGGCATCCCACGAAGGATTGCAAAAAATGATGATTCTTTCGTTTGAATAATTCATATTAATTGTTTGATAGCTGCTCGAATTCGGTCGCGTATCCAGTTGATTTGTGTTTCGTTGAGATCTTCAAAAATATTATCATGATCTAAATCGAAATCAGTCAAAGTATCTTCTAAAAACTCATTTTCAATGGCTTTGATTCGAGTT
Source organism: uncultured Saprospiraceae bacterium (assembly GCA_937125475.1). GTDB lineage: Bacteria > Bacteroidota > Bacteroidia > Chitinophagales > Saprospiraceae > CAKZLL01. The sequence goes on from CAKZLL010000234.1 coordinate 7,065, forward strand.
TCGTTTTGATGATCTAATGCACCAATTTTAGAAATAGCGCTTTGCAATCGGTTTCTTGTAACGTAGTTTTTCGCAGCTTCCACTAAAAAATGAAGCTCCTCAGCATTAGAATTGACTTTGGGAATGTAAGACCATTTTTCGGCTAGGTGGAATTTTTTCTCCTCTTCAAATGCTGGATTTTTGATTTTAATAATCGGTCGAATAGATAAGCTGCTGTGCAAATGTTCCAAAGGTTTGACTACAATGCCTTCTATCAAATTCTGTTCTAATGGAGGTAAACCCAATATTTTGGGTAAGGTCGAATGAATTTTAATATTGAAATCAAAAACCTCATGGAATTTGCCTATAAATAATGGATCAGCGTGTAGCAAATCATATTTTTGGAAAAGCGACAATGCCACAGCATAATCCAAATAATATTTCGATAAAGTTTCGGTTTCAACTAGCGCGATATCGAAGGCGCAAAATTGGATAGTTGGAGAATAATAAACGCCCGTTTGGATAGCTTCGACATTTTCATCAGGCATTACGGCAGGATGAGGATAACCTCCTCCACATAATTCGCCATAAATGATATATTGTTCCGCTTCAATATTAGTACTTAGTTCTTCAAATAACGCAATGACTTGATTTTCAATGCGATTGACCAATAATTGAAAACCAAAAAAATCATCTTCCCACGATAAAAATGCTTTTCTTTTCGCAAATTTTAGCTGCCCATTTTCGTAAGAAAAACTAAAATTTGCACCATGAACCTTCTCCGTAGCGACCCATTTCATTTTATCTAATTCCGCCATTTCATTGGTATTAAAGCCCAATTTATTTATATTTTTAGGCATTTTTTCATATCGAGGAAATTCTTGTTCTGACATTTTTCGTATATATTTTGTCTATCTTTTTTTTAATAAAAGAAGTAGAAAAAGCGCTATTGTTTAAATGTAGAACCCGAAATTATTCTTGTAAGTTCGATTTTAGGACTAAAAAAGCGGTTTTATTCTAATGAAATTTTTGCCTAAAAAACTAGAATATTTCTAATTTTTCTTTTGTAATTAAAAGTAACTTAGTTATATTTGTTTGTATAAATAAAACGCTGTTTTATTATATGAAACATTGTTGATTGAAATTTATTACTTAATAATGCATTAAAAGAAACATTATTGAATGCTTAATTTAAAAAATTCTGTTCACAAGACATTTGCTGTATTAGAGTATTTTACTATTCAAAAACCTGAATGGGGCGTAACAGAATTGGCAAAAGAGATAGGTACAAGTAAAAGTACAATATTTCGATTTTTGGCTCAAATGCACTCGATTGGTATTTTAGATAAAGATAGTCAAACCGAAAAATATCGTCTTGGACTTAAATTATTCGAACTCGGAAATCGAGTAGAATTGAGAACTGCCTTTGTAGAAAAAACCCATCCTGCGTTAATTTCTGTCGCACAACAAATAGCGGAAACCGTGCATGTTGCAGTATTAAAAAATTACCAAGTTTTTTATATTGATAAAGTAGAAAGCCCTCAAGGTTTAAGAATTAGCACTCATATCGGGAGTTATAAACCTGCTCATTGTACGGCATTAGGGAAAATATTGTTGGCTTTTTTGCCAAAGGCAAAGCAAAAAATAACACTAGATTATCTTTTTGAACAAAATAATTTGGCTGGTTTTACTCCAAATACCATTACTAATAGAATGGAATTAGAAGCTGAATTGGAGAAGATACAACAGCAAAGATATGCGATTGATCGAGAAGAATTTGAAGTAGGATTGATTTGTGTAGCTATTCCCGTTTTCAATCAAAATAATGAGGTTGTTGCTAGTTTAAGCGCCGCTGGTCCTGCGAATCGCTTTGAAGAAGAAGAAGAAAAAAACTATGTCGCAATATTACAAACTGGAGGATTAACCATTCAAAATAATATCGGTAATTTCAAACTTTTATAAGATGAAAGAAAAATATACAACTATACATTATCAAGATTATTTAGGATTGAATAAAATCTTAGATGCTCAAACTTTAAGGAGTGAGGAGTTAGGAAAACCAGCACATGAGGAAATGTTATTTATCATTACTCATCAGGTTTAC
>CAKZLL010000235.1 GCA_937125475.1 uncultured Saprospiraceae bacterium
CAGAGAACCGACACCGTTTGTAGTTATCAAGGAACAGGATATTTAAGGTGCATCGCACCGACACCAAGGCTATAAAGTATTGATTGATAATGATTTATAAAACAAGGTGTCGGTGCGATGCACCTTAAAACGACAATTAATATTTTACTACAAACGGTGGCGTTGCGCTGCAACTAAAATATTAAACAATTTTTGTTACACTGTACTAAGGTACGATTAGTATAAGTACTCAGTTAAATTAATCGTATCTGTTCTTTTAAAAAAAATCGATACGATTAGCTTGATTAACCACTAAAAAAAATCTAAAATTGATAAGCCACATGAGCAATGACAGAACGCCCTAAAATCGGTCGCCCCATTCGGTACTGTTCGTCACTAGTATCGGCTAAAACGTGCGTACTTCCTTCTGTTAGCCCAATCGTATTAGTCAAGTTTTGAGCATGAATAAGAACTTTGCAAGATTTATATTTATAACTAACTCCAGCATTAAAAGAAATATAGTGCGGCAGAATATCACTATTAATTTCATCACTAAAACGCTGACCTACATATTGAGTATTGCCAAAAAATTTCACCCCTTTAAATTCATAGGTTGGTTGAAGTGCTAAAAAAATATTAGGAATACGTTTGACATCATTGCCATCAATTTCTAATTCATCTTCTTCTTTAACAATATAAACCGCTCGTTGTAGAGTTGAGGTCATATTGATACTAAAGCCTTTGAAAATATTAGCAACCGCTTCAAATTCTCCACCATAAGATAAAGCATCGCGAGTACGAGCAGGAACAGCCTCGCCATCTTCATCTATTGTTGCCTCAGTCGTGACTTGATCCGAGATATAACTATAAAATCCAGAAAACAAGAAAGCATATTGTTCTGAAGCGTATTTATAGCCCATTTCTGCTTGGAAGATGCCTTCGATCACTCCACCATTTTCTAGATCAATAGCCCAATTATCAAAATCAGGCATTCGATAACTATCGGTGATACGGACATATACTGACGCAAAATCCGTTAATAAATGAGTGAAACCAAGCGTCCAAGCAACATCACTTTTTTTTACACTATAATTAGTAAATAGAGTGTCTCCAATAGGTACTTCTGATAAAACATTATTGACTTCTGCAGTTTGATTGAAATTGCCTAGCTTTGTTTTTTGTAAATTACCATTAGCAGATAAATATTCAAATCGGAAACCCCCATCAATAGATGTTTCTTTATCAAAATAGAACTTGCCTGTTATATAATTCGCCAAAACCCAAGCATTGCCCGTTGTATTATGATAGGTTTTAATAGTTTCATAGGTGGTAAAGCCATTATGTGTGCCATGTTCTGCAACATTACCATTAGGTTTTAAAAACTTAATATCAATAGCTTGAGGTTGATCACTGTTGACTTCTAATAGCATATTCCCCCAATCTTGTGTGGATTGATTGGTGAAATAACTACAATAAACATTACTCGAAACTTGATATTTCTCTTCTTTTTTATGAATTTCAAGGCTGTTAATAAAATTATCCATTTTATTATTATTTGCCCACCAACCTGCTTCCATCACTAGACCATTTCCATTAAAACGATTAAAATCCTTGCCTGTTCCGACGAAAGTCATACTAATGGGATTTATTCCTGTCCATTCAAAATTATCTTCAATGAACTTATCTGAACGCATTGGAGCAAAAAATGGAATAATCGCATTACTTTGTTTCTCGATTTTTGAAAATCGATTTTTATTTACAATTGACCAACCTTCTCCTATGTCAAATTGGATATGTGTGCCTAAATATCCCAAATGAGTGTGCATTCCATCTGCTAAATCAAATTCCTTTTCTTCGCCTTCCGACGGGAAAACTACCTTTCTAATATTAGAAGATGACATGGTACCATAATTAGGATCAAACCCTTCGAGTGGCTCTATTTCATTGGTTTCTTTATTATTTTTTAAAGGAATTGCGCCATACAATATGTTTCGATCATTCAAATATTTACCACTAATTCTAATATAACCATTATTAAATACCTTAGTAATATTTCCTTTTATTTGACCGCCTTGATTCGCAATATAACCTGGCTTTCGAATGCCATTATCTATTCGATAATAACCTCCTATATGATAATGAAGAGCTTTCACAATGGAGCCTCCAACATTGGCATCCATGCGAAGTTGACCAAAATCAGCGGTTTGCATTTTGACCTCACCACTACGTTTACTTCCGCCTGTCTTAGAGACAAAATTAATAATTCCTCCTGGTGCATTACTCGCAAATACTCCAGCCGAACCGCCTCGCATTCCTTCTATATATTTAGTCGTTCCATCAATTCGGACAAAATGATCGGCAGTAACCCATGCTAAATTACCTGTTTCGTAAACAGGTAATCCATCTTCATGAATAGCAACATATTGATAACCATTTTCGGAAGGCATTCCTCTTGAGAAAAGATTATTAGAAACCTCACCAGAGGAAGTTTCTAAGTAAAAACCAGGAATGTTTTGGAAAGCATCAGCCGTAGACCGTGGAGAAATTCGAGCTAAATCATCAGCATAAATGGCACTAACTGCAACACCAGATTTCAAATTCACAATAGGTTGGTTAACCCCTGAAATAACGAGGGTTTGCAAAGATAGTAAATCGGGTTTGAGGGTGAAATTTAATTTTTTAATGCGGTTTCTTCGTCGAATAATTACTTTAGTAATGGGCGTTAAATATCCTAAATAAGAAACTTCTAATTTATAATTGCCAACAGGAATATTTTTTAATTCATAAATACCATCAGCATCAGTACTCGTACCAATAGTTGTCTTATCCAAATAAACGTTCGCACCTTGTAATGGAGCGCCTGTTTCATCGTAAATAATACCTTTGATAATACCTCGAATTTTTTTATTCTCTGAAATCAAAAAACTGACCTCATCTCGTTCGAGGGTATACATTCCTATACCGATTTGTTTTACTTTGATATGATAGGGAGATAATATTTTTCGGAAACTTTTTTCAAAACCGCCTCGAATCCGTTTGGAAGACGAAATATATTGATTAATTACTAATTCACTTTTATACACAATCGAAATATCATATTTTTTTTCGATTTTAAATAAAAATGCTTTAAGTGGGATTTCGTCTTTGGTTTGAGCAAAGGTAAGGAATGGCATCATTAAAATAATGATGGATAAAGAAGCATAGAAATATATGGAATGATAATATCGCATACTCAAGACTGTATTGTATTAACATGAATAGTCAACACCTAGTCAACTTTATAGATAAATTACCTATAAAGTTTAATGTTTCCTTCGTAAATATACGAAATAAGAAATAATTTAGAGTAAAAAGCAATTATTCCTTATTTCTTACTGTTTAACGAATTTGAGCCTGCTTTCGCTGATTTTTTCTACTTTTATTTTATAAACATTTTCAATAGCGACAATTAATTCCTCAAAATTGTCCATTGGAATAGAACCTGTCATTTCGATTGTCTTCAATTTATCGGATGCAAATTCGATTTCATAGCCATATAAATCTTTAATAACATGACCGATATCATCTAACGAAACAACATCTAAAACTAATTTCTTCTCTGTCCAAGCGATATAATTGGCAGTATTAATTTTAGTTTTATAATATTTATTACCAACTAAACGAAGATAATCATCTGGCAATAGTAGAATTTTTTCTACTTCTTTTGTTTTTCCATCTGATACAACAGTGGTCTTTTTGTTAAAGACGATATTGATTTTTCCTTCTTTTAATACAACACTTGCTTTATCTGCGCGGCTAGTTACATCGAATTCTGTTCCTAAAACTTCTACTGTAAATCGATCAGTTTTGACCTTGAATTTAGTTTTACTAGGTAAGGAATTGACATCAAAAAAGGCTTGCCCTTCTAACGAAACGACCCTTGTCTCGGATGATTTCCATTTTTTTAGGAAAGAGATTTCTGAATTAGCATTCAGTTTTATACTTGACGCATCAGAAAGTCCAATATCTAATCGTTCTCCAAAATCTGTTTTTTTAACAATCAAGCTTTCTTTTTGATTAAAAAAGAAAAATGCCGAAGCAGAAACGACTAATAATAATATAGCAGCAGCAGCACTAAACCAGCTTCGTCTTTTCATCGAAATGACTTTTCCTGTTGAGTGTGTGTCTTCTGATTGAGTAATGCGTTTTTCCAGTTTATCCCATTCAAATTGAATATCAGATTCTGGCAATTGTTGTTTTTTAAATTGAAATTGCATAATAAATGTTGCCGCATCTTCCACCAATTTTTGTTGCGACGGTTTGGATTGGATTTGAGTTTGCCAATAGTTGTTATCGAATACACGGTCAGTAGTTACCCATTTTTGGAAACTTTCATTTTCTATCAATGTTTCAAATGTTAATAATTCTACCTTTTTCATGTTTTGTTAATAGTACTACTGTCAAGTTGTTTATTAGTTAGAGCAAATTTTATTCAATTTGTACTTTAAATTTATATGATTTATGATTTGAGGACTAAAATTTGTTTGATATTACTTGATATTCAATTTATCTTCTTTTATCAACTAAAAAGGAAACGTTTTTGGGAAGTGATTTTAAGGAAATAGCTACATATATTTTGCCATATATCTATTTTATATAAAATCATTGTGCGAATCCCCTAATATAGACAATTTTATTTAAACTTTTTTATCGCTTATAATTAAATCGTTTTACATGAAAAATCAATTTTTACTTTTATTTATTTTATCGTTTAGTATAGTTTTTATTGCGGCTACTCTGCCTGCTTCTTTTTCATTTGATGATTGCAAGGTCACTTTGCCTCATTCTATAAATGCCAAGAAGAAAGAGATTTTCAAGATTGAGAGTAATTGTGAGCTTATTTTTTCCCATCTTCGAGTTTATACTCGTTGGGGTAATCTTGTTTTTGAAGAAAAAAATAGCAATAAAGGTTGGAAGGTTCACAAAGATAAAAAAATAAAAGCAGGTTCTTTTTATTACAAGTTAGAGTATCAAACGGAATTTGATGCGGAAGAGCAGCAATTGAAAGGATATATAACAGTTATTAAATAATATTTTGGTAGGCGGGAAATAATCATTTTCCCGCCTACCATTATTTATTTTCTTCTCCCTTCCTTTATTTGAAAGACAAAGCGACTTTATAAGGCAATTGTTCATATCCATTAGGATAAATTCCTATTGCGTCGGTATTACTTGGTCCTGTCGGATCACAAATTGTATAAGCTCTATTGTTATGAAACAATGGCTTTCCTATATTTTCAGGAAGTGAAACACCAACCGTTAAATGCTCTGGATAATCAACAATAATCACAGGAATATCTACTAATTCCTTGACTAAAGTATAAAATAATGCGGAACGATCTTCACAATCTGAATGAGAATAAAATAAAACTTCATCAGGAATCATTGGCTTATTTTTACCAAAATTATCCATATCAGTTTGATATTCAAAAGCAGTTCGAGTAAGGCTTAACAAGAATTGAATGGCTTCTTGTGGTTCTTTATGCTCGAGTAGTTCGCGTAATTTAGGTAATAATGATTCTTTTAATGATTTAGAAAGCGGCGTTTCGATATAATAAGACGGATTTGTTAATGGATAATTCCGCATTAAATCAATAATTGTCTCATCAATCGTGATTGTTAAACGATGTA
>CAKZLL010000236.1 GCA_937125475.1 uncultured Saprospiraceae bacterium
TTTGGAATATGCGGATAGTTTGGGTAAATATATGCCTGATGTAGAAGCAGTCGATCAAGGTGTTTTTTCATTTAGAAGCCCAGAGGTTGAGCCTGTTTATGATACAAATGGACGGGAATATAAAGAAGATGGAAAAACAGTGATGGAAAATCACTATTTGGCGATGCGTTATGACTTAACTGCTCCGCTTGCACGAAAATATGCAGAGGATTTATTAAGTAAATACAAAAAAAATCAATTAAGTCAAGCACCTAAAACCTTATTGAAGCGTTTTCAGTCTGGACCTGTATTTCGATTTGAAATCAAGTTAGCTCCTGGGCGTTTTCGTGAATTTTGGCAATTGGATTTTGATACAGTCGGTTCTAATGATATCATGACTGATGCAGAATGTTGTATGATTTTATCTGAGGCTTTGGAAGCGATTGGCTTGAAGCGTAACACTTATATTGTAAAGGTTAATAATAGAAAAATATTAAAGGGGCTATTGTCTTCTTTGGGTGTCAAAACCGATGAAGAAGAGACAAATATCCTTCGAGTAGTTGATAAATATGATAAAATCGGCATTGACAATGTTCGTTTGGAACTTGGGAAAGGGCGTTTTGAAGCATCAGGCGCAGCTATCAAAGGCTTAGAATTAGACGATGAATTAGTTAATGGAATTGGGGATTTCCTAAGTAAATTCATGACTAGTGATCCGACTAAATTACCTTCAAGAAAAGAAATTTTAGCGAGTATTGATATTGATGATCCGATTGCAAAAGAAGGTTTAGAGGAGTTAAGACAGATTGATGAGGTATTGGAAACATTAGGATTTGGAGAAGATCGAGTAGTGTTTGATCCTACTTTTGTACGCGGAATGGCTTATTACACTGGACCAATTTTTGAAGTCGAATCACTTTTAGTTGTTAAAGACGATAAAGGAAATGATCGACGCGTCGGTTCTATTTGTGGCGGTGGTCGTTATGATGGATTGGTCGAAAATCTCTTAGGAATCAAAGTGCCTGCTGTCGGTGCATCAATCGGTGTTGATCGTTTGGCGGCATTGCTAGAAATGGCGGACGCAATGCCAGAAGCTGAACCTGGACCTGTTTTAATTGCCTTTTTTGATCAAAATTTTAATTTGGAATATCAAAAAATGGCACAAGAACTACGAAATGCAGGCATAACAGCCGAAGTTTATTGTGGACAATATAAAAAAGGTGGTAAAGCCTTACAACGACAATTAAAATACGCTGATAGCAGAAATGCTCCGATTGCGATTATGATGGGTAGTAATGAGGCTGAAAACGGCGTTGTCTCGGTTAGGAATTTAAAATTAGGGGCGGAATTAGCAAAAACCGTTGATGATAAAAAAGAATGGCAACGACTAGTTCAGTCAGAAGTAGCACGGGAAGATTTAGTGGAAACAATCAAAGCTATGCTTAAATAAAATTGAAGTTGTCTCAAAATTGATTAAGACACAAAACAAAAGGGCTAGTTCATCTCGAAAGGTGTTCTAGCTCTTTTCTATTTTAACAATTGATCTAACACAAAACGTTAATCTTCCTTATTTTGTCTAAAAAACGATTTCAAATATTGCAAAACCAAAGGATAAAAGGTAAATTTGAAAGGACAACAACATTAAACAAATTTAATTTTTTTGAATAATTATAACGATTATCCAACTACTATACGTTTCTAATTTTCACTTGGTTTCCTAAGTTGAAAAATGAATAATTATTTAAAAAATTCTAACACCTTTTCTATGATGATTTTCAAAAATCTTTTATTACTTTCTCTGATTTCCTTACCAATATTTGGGTTTTCTCAAGCTCAAATTGATTTTAATCGAACTTACAGCAATACCCTACCCGATGAGTTCAAACTAGATGCTACTAAAGTCTGTGATCATATTCATGGTGGTATTCCAGAAGAACTCAAATCAGGGGTTTTTAAAAGAGAATGTTATGCTTTCGCAGATATGACTTCCTTGCAAGTGACAGATTTAGTGGCAAGCGGAGATGTATATAGTGATTGGAGTGCATTTGAGGAATATATTAATCAAATTCTAAGAAAAGTGATGCCTGAAGAGTTGAAAGACGATAAAGGCATTCATGCTTATATGCATAAAGATGGGCGTTACAATGCTTTTATGACACCTTCGGGAATGACTTTTATACATGTTGGTTTATTCACTGATGTTTATGATGAAGCTACTATTGCTGGCGTTTTAGCCCATGAATTGGCGCATTATTATATGCAACATTCCTTAAAACAATTCATTAAAGCTGAAAAGGGCGAATTTAAAAGTGGCTTGTTTAGAAGAAATAAAGCAGCTAGTCAATTTTCGATTGGCAATGAGTTACAATCTGATTCTCTAGCGATGGTTTGGATGAAAAATGCAGGCTACGACCTAAAAGGAATGGTTGAATCGTTCAAAATCATGGAACGTCTTCAACGAAATGCTCTTTTGAAAAGACAAACAATCTGGGAATTAAAAGCAACAACTCACCCGCTTTCTGGGGAGAGATTAGCGAGAATGAATGATTTCTTAGAAAAAAATAAAGACGCACAAGGAAAAGCTTTTTTAGTAAGTGAGACCAAATTTAAGGAACTGAACAAACAAGTTAGACCAGAAATTTTAAGACATTTATTAGCTAATTTTGATTATGATCATTGTATAGAAACTGCGTTTAAATTTCATATTTATGATATGGAAAACTCGACTTATGTTTATTATTTGATGGAAGCTATTCGCAGAAAAGGCTATTTGGATGCTACTTTTTGGAACAAGAATTTCATTACTTATAGATATTATGATGAAATCAATCCAGAACACGAACAAAAACGTAAGAAGAAAAAAAAGACAGATCATTTATTTAAAAATATGCCTGTTGAAATGCTTTCGCTTCGTCCAGATAAAGTGGAAGATATTGCGGCTAAATTCTATTGGGAAGATCTAAAATTTGCGACAAATGAGGAAGCTTTTGAGTTTCTTTTTAAAATTGCACAGTTATATAAAGAGCCAGAATGCTTTTTGAGTTACGCGTTGAGTATTACACACGATAACAAAATTCGTAATAAAAAATTGCGTCAATATCTAGATTTCAAAAAAATAAGGTATCGCGATTTTGCTACGAATTTGTTAAATAATACTATTCGCAAAAATTTAAAAAATAAAAAACTGTCTGTTTTCAGTGATTTTGATATGATGATCAAGCAAGGAAGCGATGTAATTCCTATTCGAAAAATGGAAAATGAAGATAAAACCAATCAAGCTAGTATTTTATTTAAAGAAGTATTAGAAGGATTTGAAGATAGAAAACCTGTTTTCTTAGCTGATATGAAAGACGGTCAACTGAATCATTATACTTTATTAAGAAAAATGGAGCGCTTGTCGTTTATACAAACAGTATCAAGGGGCGAAAAAACGGAATTACATATTTTAGATCCTCAATATTGGGAAATAATGAATCAATTAGAAGTTAATGAAATTGAGTTTATTAATTGCCGATATATCGAAACGCGAAAAAGCGAAAAAACGGTAGAAGCTTACAAAGAAGTCCGAGCGACTGATTTGGGTAGCATTCTCAAACAAGTCAAACGATCTAGGTATTTTGAAGTATATATTACTAGTCTTAGAATGGTCGAAGGCGGAGTGATGAAAGTGAGATATTATGGAGGCGAAGATAGTTTAAGATTTAAAAAAGAAGGAAATAAACAGGTTATTGGTCGGATTAAATCCAAAATTAAGAAGAGCGATGCACGAAGAACAGAGTTAGACGGACTATACAAAGATCAATAATTGATACCGATTAGAAGTCAGAAATAAGCAGTTATTTCTGACTTCTAATTCAAAACTAAAACCATGTCAGAAAGTATCGTTGGTACATTATTGTTAGTATTAAATCTCTTATTTTCTTATCAAGGATTTAGAGATAGGCAATATTTTGAAAAGTATAAATTTCATATTGATTCTATTCTGATTGATAAAGAATATTATCGGATGATTTCTTCTGGTTTTCTTCATGTTAGTTGGATACATTTGGCTTTCAATATGATTGCCTTGACTTCTTTTGCTCCGATAGTTGAAATCTTTTTTGGTGTCCCAGTTTTTGTGTTAATTTATTTCACTTGTCTCATTGGAGGTAATTTATTAGCCTTATTTCTTCATAAAAATCATGGAGATTATAGCGCAGTTGGAGCATCTGGTGCGATTAGTGGCGTTGTTTTTTGTTCTATTATTCTATTTCCTTATGGAGACATCCGTTTTATACTGATTCCTATTGATTTTCCTGCATGGTTTTTTGGGGTTGCTTTTGTTTTGGGTTCTATCTATGGAATTAAAAATAAGATCGGAAATATTGGACATGATGCTCATCTAGGAGGTGCTTTGATGGGTATTCTTTTTACCGCACTTTATTATCCAAACGTGGTGATTGCTAATTGGTGGATCGTTTTATTGTTGTTTGTTCCGACGGTTTTGTTTTTGTATTTAATAGTTAACAATCCTGCTGTTTTAATGATTGAAAATTATTGGGGCGAGACATTGAGTAAGAAAAATTATCAAAATCCATTTAAAGATAAATTTAATACAAAAAAGCCGCATCATCAATCCGATGAAGTGCCGAATTTTGCTCCAAGAACCAATGAAGAGGAATTAAATAATTTGTTAGATAAAATCAGAAAATCTGGCTTTAAGAGTTTAAGTAATTCTGAAAGAAAACGGCTGAAAGATCTAAGAGATAAACTTTAGGCTAGTTTTCAGTTGAGAATGAACAAGTTCGCGCGACTTTAATTAAGAATGGTCAATTTAAAAAAACTAATCCATGAATGTTGAATACGATAAATATTATCAAACAGAAAATTTATTTGGACAACCCTATCCCGAATTAATCCGTTTTTATGCTGAAATTGAGAAAAAAGGGCGATTATTAGATTTGGGTTGCGGGCAAGGAAGAGATGCTATTGCTTTGGCAAAACTAGGATTTGAAGTCACAGGAATTGATCATTCTAAAGTTGGTATCCAGCAATTGAATACGATTTCCGAGCAAGGAAGCTTGCCTTTGATTGGGCTGGTAGAGGATATTTATAATTATCAAGATTTTGATCAATTTGATTTTATCCTTTTAAATAGCATGTTTCATTTTAATAAAAAGGATAAAGAAAAGGAAGTTAATTTTTTAAACAGATTACTCCAACAAGTAAAAACTAATGCTTTAATTACAATTTGTATTCAAAAAAAACGACAAAAAACTGATGTACTTAATTCAATAATCTCAACAGCTAACAACGTAAAAATTATTCATGAAACAGCATTGATTTACAGATATGAAGATCAAGAAACAAATCATAGTTCAGAGACGGAATATAAGATGATTACTATAAAAAAAATCTAAAATTGAACTTGATCAAACGTTTTCTAATCTTTAGAATATTGAAATGTGTTCTAATTCATTTCAACTTTATATCAGTGGAGGAATAGCCGCAGATACTTATTTTAGTAAGTTTATTTTTGATCAAAAAGGGATTGTTGCAAAGTATATGATTAATTATACAGAACTAAGCAAAACACATTTTTGATCAAAAAAAATACTTAACCCATGAAAAAAACGATTAATAATTCTCCATTTAATACTAATTTCTTTTCCAAGTAATGGACAGAATATTGAAA
>CAKZLL010000237.1 GCA_937125475.1 uncultured Saprospiraceae bacterium
TATTCTTGCTGAAGATTGAAATGCCTGTTTTTTTACGGTAAAAACATTAAAATGGGTAATTTATGTTTGATTCCTTTGTTCTTTCTTGCTTTATCATATTTGCTTGGAAGCTTTTATTCAATCATTTTGCAAATAAGTTTGCCTTAATTTTATGATCTATTTCAAAAAATACATCTATTTTTATGGAAAAAGAATGAAGTAAGGTAATTGAATAAATTCTTATTAGATAGTTAATATATTTAACGGATTTTACATAATAAATTATATAAAATGAAGGTCTTTTTTAAAAAAATATTAATCGCGGCTATTTTGTTAAAGGAGAAGTTTCAATTCACTAAAAGAACACTTCAAGAAAAATACTTTCCAATATTAGATGAAGACGTACCTATTTTGGTAAAAGATGAGGAAGGAAAGTATATTATTTTATTAAAAAATGAATGGATCAATCAATCAGAAATCCAACTATCGTACAGCAAAAAACCTAGAACTAATTTTACTGCTATTCAATTTAAACACATAAATTCAACTACGATACAGCCAAGCATTAATGAAAAATCTCGTTTGTATTTCAAATTGTCGATCAATAAAACAACTATTACAATAGGTGAACGCTTATTAAATATGGACGGAACGGTTAATTTTAGAGATGTTGGAGGATATAAAACAACAGAAGGACAAACAGTAAAATGGGGTAAAATATACCGATCAGGACATTTATATAAATTATCATATAAAGAGAAAATATACTTTAATTCCTTGAATATCAGTGATGTTTTGGATTTAAGAGGTGAAATAATGGTTAATCGATTTCCTGACAAGTTACCTAAAAATAATGGAATTACGAGTTATAGAATTCCAATGGAAAGCAAAGGGTTAGAAATGCGTGCATTGCGCAAAAAGATATTAAATAACGATTTGGATGATTTTGATGCAGAGGCTATTTTATTAAAAGCCTATCAAGGGTTTATCCAAGATTTTTTGCCAGAAATTAGAAATGTTTTCCAAATTATATTAAAATCGGAAAAAAGTATATTAATCCATTGTAGTGCAGGAAAAGATCGAACAGGTTTTTTTATTGGATTATTATTAAAAATCTTAGGAGTTGATGATAAAACGATTGCAATTGATTATACTGCCTCGAATTTTTATCGAAAAAAGGAAACCCAGAAGATTATTGAAAAGGTAGATTTGTTAACTGATCATCAGAAAATCCTTCCATTATTAGAAGTTAAAGTCTCATTTTGGGAAAATGCATTGCTAGAAATAGAACAAAAATATGGTGATTTTAGTATTTTTGTAGATCAAGGTATAGGATTAACAAATCAAGATATATCAGCTTTAAAAGCTAAATTTTTAATATAATCATTATATTAATGTATTGTTTTTTTTTGAATTTTGAGATAAATTACTAAGTGTAAATTCGCTATTGGCATACATATTGATTTATTTAATAATAAAAAGGTTGACAAAGTTGTGATATTTTTTACAATATATTTGTTTAAATAATATTAAGTAATATCATATATTTGTAAGCAAGAAGCAGAAACAATACACAAAAATTTTAAACACTTACTCTTTCTTTTAACAATTTTAGAGGTTTTAGTAAGAACAAACCACCACAATGTTGATGAAACAAGTTTTCATAACACTATTCTTTTGTACAATCGTTACACTTACTTTATTTGCTCAATGCGTCGATGGCGATTGTGTGAATGGAAAAGGGGTTTTGATTGATAGGGATAATAATATGTTGGCTGGTGAGTTCATCAATGGAAAACTAACTGGTCAAGGAACTTGTCATTATAAATGGGGCGCAAAATATATCGGAGAATGGGCAAATGGCTCATTTGAAGGTCAAGGGATTTATTTTCATGCAGATGGAAAAATTGAAAAAGGCGCTTGGAAAGATGGATTAATCGATAAGGCAGAAGAAAATCCTATTGTTGTTCAGCCAAAAGTTCGCGCTATTATCGTTGGAATTAGCGATTATCAGTCAGATCAACGATTAAATTATAGTGTTAGTGATGCTAATCTTTTACATCAGCATTTGACTTCTCCTAGTTCAAATATCATTCAAACAGAATTTCTTAAAAACGAAAATGCGACAATTGCTAATCTTGATGCAACGATCAAAAGTATAGCAAATGTCGCAAAAAGTGATGAAACATTGCTTTTCTTTTTCTTCGGAGCGTATCAAGAAACATCAATTAAATTAGTGGATGGACTGCTTACTATGACAGATTTGCAGGAGAAATTAAGTACGATAACAGCTAAGAAAATGACTCTATTGGATCTTAGTTTGTTAAAAGAAGGTGATGTTTACATGGCATCAAAAAGTAAAGGAACGCTCACTAAATCAGATAACTATATAGTTGCTCTTAAAAAAGATGACGAATCATCTATTGAAAAAGATGGTTTACGTCAAGGCACTTTTAATTACTTCTTAATGCAAGGTTTGCGTGGTGCTGCTGATAAAGATTTAGATGGTAATCTTAGTGCTTCAGAAATTTATACTTACGTTAATCGCAAAACTAAAGCGTATTCAAGTGATCATTTAGCGCCTGAGCTATTAAGCGACACTTTAAGCGAAATAGTTATCCCTACTCAGAACCCTATTCAAAAATAATGGGTTAAAATGTATCTTTTCTTTTAAATTTCCGTTAATTAAATTCATATAGCAAAACAATAATCAAATTAATTGATATGAAAGAATAACTCTTTCATCATTAACCTGTAATATAATGGTTAATTCAATTATATGATTTTGCTAAACCACTTATAAAACCGCTTTCCTATACTTATCTTACTTTACAGCGTATTTTTTTAATTTAAATACTTAAAAAACAAATTTCATTGACTTGTATGTTTAAGTCGCAAAATGTTAATTATTTATTAATAATAAAGTTAATATATAATTTGGTTTTTATTGCTGAGTATAAAATTTGTATTTTTGCAAAAAAATAAATTAAAAAGTAAGCAAAATAGTAACAAAATTGGTTGATCACACGTTAAAGTAATATAGATTGTCATTAATTTGGTAATCAGTATATATTTAACAAATTATTTATAACTATGGTAGAAGAAAAAACTCGTTATTCTGATGATGAATTATTAGAATTTAAAACACTCATTGAAAAAAAATTAGCCATTGCAAAAGAAGAACTTGATTTTATTAGCCAACAATTATCTGGTCGAGCAGAGAATCAAGATTCAAAACTAAAAGGATTAGATGATGGGATTGGAACAGCAGAGACAGAACGTTTGAGTACTTTGGCTGGTCGCCAAGAGAAATATGTCAAACATTTAGGAAATGCACTTATTCGTATTTCAAATAAAGCCTATGGTGTTTGTCGTCAAACAGGAAAATTGATTCCGAAAGAAAGGTTGATGGCTGTCCCACATGCTACATTAAGTATTGAAGCTAAGATGTCTCGAAAGGCTAGACGCTAATATTTTGTTAAATTTTAAATAAAAATAAATAAAGGAGTTAGGTAAATCATACCTAACTCCTTTATTTATTGATAGCTGCCAAAGTTTTGTTACTTTTGCGTCGGTAAACCTTATACTACGTAAAATTATATATGGAATAGAGTAACAAAAAAGTCAAATCAGTATTTTTATAGTTATTCAATCATAGCCTTTTACCAATTATTCTAGACAAGAAAATAAGATAGAAGTGAAAATAAAAAGTTCATATTTGGCCATCGGACTCGTTTTTTTGGTCTTACTATTAGATCAGTCGCTTAAAATTTGGATTAAAACAACGATGATGTACAATGAAGAAATTCGTGTACTAGGATTGAGTTGGTTTAGATTGCATTTTACTGAAAATCCAGGAATGGCTTTTGGTTTAGAACTTGGAGGAAGTTATGGAAAATTAGCTTTAAGCGTATTTAGAATTATCGCGGTAGGCTTTATGATTTATTATATCCGCTTATTAATCAAACAAAGTGCGCATAAAGGATTAATCGCAAGTATTGCATTGATTTTAGCTGGTGCAATCGGGAATATATTGGATAGTGCTATTTATGGGCTTATTTTTTCAGCAAGCCATTACCATCAAGTCGCTACTCTGTTTCCAGAAGGCGGTGGTTATGCTGGTTTTCTGCATGGAAAAGTAGTTGATATGCTTTATTTCCCAATGTATGAAGGTAGTCTTTGGGGAATTATGGGCGATCGAACTTTTATGTTTTTTAGACCTGTTTTTAATCTTGCGGATTCCGCAATTACTTTAGGTGTTTTGATTATTATCTTTTTTCAAAAGCGTTTCTTCACTGAACCATTGCCTGATACGGTTGATGATGATGGAGAAACGGATGATTTCAAGGATGCTCCTGATGACACTTTTAATGAAAGCGAAAATGATAATACCTCACCAATAATAAATGTTTAAAGTGAGCTGATTTAATATCCGCTAAATTTTAGATACAAGAAGAAAGCCGTTTTGAGTAATTAATACTCGAAACGGCTTTCTTCTTTTTAATATAATTAATGTTTTATTTATAACAAGACGTATCGGTAAAAGAAGAAACTTAGACGAATAGTTGATTGTTTTCTTATTTTAAAACTAAAGTATTTGTTTTTTTTCTATTTTCAACTCAACTTTTTAAAGCTCCTACAGTATAAATAATTAATTAAACACATTATTCATCCCAACTTTTAAATTATGAAACATATGGCTTTTTTTACCTAAAGAGCGTTATAATGATTTGCGTGATTTTTATTCTAAAATCGTAAAAATAGACGGAATGAAAATAGTCTTAGTGCTTAAAATAAAATGACAAACGACCGCTACGTTCACAAAAATGTAGCGGTCGTTTATTATCAATCGTATGATCTAATTTATCTAATCAAACTCGTATTTCCTTTGTAAACCATTCGTTCACCATCTGCAAATTCGACCTCAGTAACCCAGCCATAAACAGCAGGAGGCATCATTTGTCCTTTAAATCTACCATCCCAACCATATTCAGGATCATTTAAAGGCGTATCATAATTTTCAAAAATCTTCTCACCCCAACGATCATAAACTTGGAAACTTACTACTCTTGCGGTATTGAAATCTCCTTGTACAAATAATCGCTCATTTATGTTATCATTATTTGGTGAAAAACCAGTAGCAACATAAACGATCCTAGGCGTTAATACATTAATGAAAATATCATCAGTCGTTGTACAACCTGTTGCATCTGTTACTGTCAAATAATAATGCATTGGCAATTGAAGCCCAACTGCTTGAGGTGTTTCACAAGTCAAACAAGTCAAGGAATCCGTCGGAGACCAAGAGAAAGAAAACGGCATAACACCATTTGTAATAATAGGTATTAGCGTTGTATCTTCACTCAATACAATCGAAATATCATCGCCTAAATCCACATCAAAAACAGGAGGTTCTGAAATCGAGAAAGTATCTGAATGAGTACAGCCTTTAGCATCTCGGATATATAATCTATATAGACCAGCCGATAAACCAGCTACGATATTAGAGGTATTATAATTGATGCTATCAAAACTATATTCATAAGCAGGCGTTCCACCTACTGCAAAAATTCTAATATTTCCATCATTTCCGTCATTACAAGTTACATTGCTAATCGCAAAACTAACGCCTAAATCAAGAGCAGGTTCAAGTATTTCGACACTATCCAATAAAATACATCCAACTGAATCCGTTACAGAAATAAAGTATTGACCTGCTAATAAGTTTGTAGCAATATTGCTTGTTTGATTTCCTGCGTTTGTATCCCATTGATAGGTATAGCCCATTTGCCCTGGTGATCCACCTGAAACTTGAATGCTCGCTGTACCAGATGCATCGCCTTTACAAGCTACCGCAAATGAAAGCGTTGTAGAACTCATCGGATTAGGTTCAATAATCATCGCTGTTTGAGTAGCTTGACAACCGCCCGCATCTGTTACCGTAACGGTATAAGACCCAACGCCCAAACCTGTTGCTGTTGCGGTGGTTTGATCTCCTGCATTTGCATCCCATTGATACGTATAATTCGGACTTCCTCCGCTTGGAGTAGCTGTTGCTGTTCCAGTACTGTAACCAAAACAAGGAACATTAGTTACATCAATATTGACCGTAATTGGTACTGGATTAGTAATGGTAATACTATCAGTTAAGACACAATTATTAGAATCCGTTATTGAAATTGTATAAGTTTGACCGCCTGTTAAGGCAAATGCCGTATCGTTATTTTGAACAGGATTTGAATTCCAGCTATAAGTATAATCGCCAGCCGCATTAGGTACACCGCCACTCGCTGAGACTATTGCAATACCATCACTACTACCAAAACAGCCAGAAGCTTGCTGGCTCAATGTCATGGTCAATGCCGTAGGTTCAGTGATGACCACCGAATTAGTATCTACACAACCATTGACATCTGTAACAATTGCAGTATAAGAACCTGCTTGTAAGTTAGTCGCAGTTTGACTGAAACTATTATTGGACCAGTTATAATTATAACCGCCAGAACCACCCACAGGCAAAATTGTTCCTGTTCCATTACTACCATTATTACAACTTACATTAGTAAATGTAGTTGTAGTTGTTAATGCCGCAGCAGGCTGAGTAATAGAAACAGTGATTGCTGCCGAACAGTTATTCGCATCTGTGACTGTAACAGTGTAACTTCCTTCTGAGGCGTTAGATAAAGTATCTCCAGGTGAAATTGGAGTAGTATTCCATGCCGAAACATAAGGAGCTGTTCCGCCTGTAATTGTGACCCATGCTTTTCCATCGCTACCGCCAAAACAACTAATAGGAACCATTCCCGTAGCTAAAGTAAGTGGAGCAGGTTCTAGAACTGTGGCAGAATCTATATAAGAACAGTTATTCGCATCTGTAACAGTAACATAATATTTGCCAGTTACTAAGTTAGTCGCAGAACTCCCCGTTTGTGGTGGAGTAGTACTCCAACTATATGAAAATGGCATTGTTCCACCACTGATATTCACACCCGCCGAACCATCTCCACCGCCCGAACAAGAGACGCTGATTGTCGTTGTAGCAGTTGTAACGACATTTGGTTGACTAATAATAACATTATCAGTTCGTAAACAACCACTAGCATCGGTCGTTGTGACGGAATAAGTACCAGCCATAATATTATTAATCATATTATTATTAGGCGCACCAGCTAAACTCCAATTGTAAGAATAAGGAATTGTTCCACTTCCAACGGTAACAGTTGCCGAACCATCACTACCTCCAAAACAAGAAACATCAACTCCAACAATATTTCCTGTCAATGCTGTTGCTACTCCAACGGTAACCGAGGCAGTATCAAAACAACTATTGGCATCTGTGATAGTGACAATATAAGTACCAGCCGCTAAAGCTGTTGCCGTTGCTGTTGATTGAGGAGGTACGGTATTCCATGCAAATGAATAACCTCCTGCACCACCAGTTGCACTAGCTGTGACTGTTCCATCGCTCACTCCTAAACAAGCCGCAGGCGTGCTACTAACCGAAATAATAATCGGGTTAGAAGTTCCAACCGTGACTGTATCCGTTGCAGGACAACCATTAGCATCCGTGACTGTAACGTAATGAATACCAGAAATTAAGTTAGTTGCTGTTTGTGTTGTTTGAACAGGAATAACTGCCCAAGCGTAAGTATAAGAACCTGCACCACCAGTTGCATTAACAGTTGCAGTACCATCCGAACCACCACTACAACTCACTAGAGTGGAAGTTGAAGAAAGTGTCATGCCTGGTTGTTGAGTAATAATAATAGAATCAACAGTAAAACAGTTATTGGCATCTGTGACTGTAACATAATATTGACCAGCGCTTAACATTGTCGCTGTTGGTGTATTTTGTATTGGAGTTGTACTCCATTGATAAGTATAAGCAGGTGTTCCTCCATTTGGAGCAACTGTTGCAGTACCATCCGAACCACCAAAACAAGAAACAATCGTTCCAGTCATAGCGGTCGTTACTGCGGTCGGTTCTGTAATTAATGTACTATCAATTTGTGAACAATTGTTAGCATCTGTGATTGTAATATAATGCATTCCTGCGCTTAATCCAGTAGCAGTAGGTGTAATTTGTGGAGGAATTGTACTCCATTGATAAGTATAAGCAGGCGTTCCTCCTGTGACTGAGACACTTGCAGTACCATCCGAGCCATCAAAACAACTTGTGATTGTATTGGTTAATGTAATAGTCATGCCAGCAGGTTGATTGATAATAAAGCTAACCGTATCGGCACACATATCATCATCCGTAACGATCACTTCATGTAAACCAGGTAATAAACCTGAGAAACTACCATCATTTTGTTGAGGAACATTGCCATCAATGGCGAAGAAATAATCTCCAAATCCATTACTCGCAGCTACAATAGCACTTCCATCACTATAACCATTACAACTTGCAGCTACCGTATCTGTGACTATTGCAATCATTGAACAAGGCAAAGTTGAACATTGTATTGTATCTATTCCATTAGGAAAACAAATACCTCCTTCTACTGACAATTCAAATAATACGGTTTGGTTAGGCGATAAACCTGTGGCTGTAAAACTAGTATCTCCTGCTGTAACAGGAGTGAAGCCTGCACCGTCCACATTGATTTGATATCCTGTCGCATTTGCAACTGGATTCCAACTTATTGTAATAGTATTGGTAGTTGAAGAATGACAAGATGAACTTGGAGGAGGTAAAACATCGGTCACAGTAACAGTAGCAGAATCAACCGATGTACAACCATAAGAATCCAACATGGTAATCGTATAAGTCGTTGTTGTATCTGGAAATGCTTGTATGACAGGACAATCCAAACAACTTAAAGAAGTCGTATCTGGCGGTGTCCAAGCATATTGATAATCATAAGGTGCTGCAAATGAAATTGACCAACGAACAAGATCGCCATCAAAACCAACCTTATCATCAATGACCCTTAATTGCCACTGACCATTAACAGGAGAGCCATAAAGATCAGACCAATTGCCTTCGGGCTGAAATTCTCCTGTAAATGGAGAAGCGGCAACCCCTAAACCAGCGATAGCTGTGGTAGCTGTTGGTGTGAAACAAGTACCTGAATAATAAGAGGTTAATCCACCATTATCGGTTGTAAGCTCTAAAAATTGTCCATTAGGTGATATTAAATAAACATCAAGATCATCTCCCCATATATGATTAATATCAATACAAACCGAATCTATTGTTCCTTGTTGTACATTAAACATTGGCACACCACTCACATTATAATAAGAGGAAACAGGCGAACCAAAAGGAACAGGTTTGAGTGTATCATTCACGAAAGTTGAACCAGTAGGAGGAATAAGCGTAATACTATTACTAAGATCAAAATTAGCAGTATCACCAAGACAAATAATTGTATCACTAATTGAAGGTGTTTGTAAAATCGCATCTTCAATATAAATGAAAAAGGTATCTACATCACAAGGCGTTACATTAATATAAACCTCGATTGTATCAACGCCTTCTACAATATTATCTGGAAGCGCGTGGAGTTGTAATTGATAAGAACTTTGTCCTTGTGGAATAACCGCTGAAAGTGGAATACTATCATAATCCACACCATAAACGGCACTACCTCCCAAACTATAACTCAAGTTATAATTATTATCCGCAGGATTATCTAGTTCAAAATTAATCGTTGCTGGTTCACAGCCCTCTGCGACACTATTGGTTAAACTTGGTGTTTCTGAGAAAACACGTAAACCATTTGTACCAAAACTATTCGCTTGCAAGAAAACACCAGAATCATAAGCTTGATCTATTGCATCCGCAATAGCGAGTTTGATTCGGTAAGTCGAACAAGGTTGAACGATGGCTTCTGCTGTAAGCACGGTTGTAAAACCATCATAAATGATTTGATGATTAGATTGTCCTGGCGCTGTAACCCAGTCATTATCGACATAGTATTGAGTATTTGTTAAAATACAAGGATTCGCTGAACCTGTTGAAACACCTCCATTGATCGTACCTACTGCCACAGGAACATTTGAATTGGGCAATAGTGCAATATTTTGAGCCATGTTTTGATAAGGGCCAACGATACCTGGACCAGAAATGAAGAAACCAAAAACATCATTAAATTGACAAACAAAATCGGTATATTCTTCTGAGGCAAACACATAATTAAAGCGAAGCGTATCCGAAGAAGGTATAAAATCAATCGTATAAATAGCCGCATTAAATGTACCGCTGCCTGCAATAGTAGTCAAATCAACATCAGCTCCGCCATTATTTGCTGCGCCTGAATTAGTTTGGGTATTATTAGCAATAGGAATAAGAGCGGCATTCCCTGTTGTCATGACGACTCCATCATACATTCCTACATCCTGTTGACCTAGTTTGAAATAGCCGACCGCTTGCGGATCTCCCGTATATGTAATATTCAAAACCTCTACTCCATCACCTAAGAAAATTTGCTCAATGAGATTAACAGGCGTGAAAGGAGGTGTTGTAGCGGGTGTGACTTGTATGGTTTGTGCTTGAGCCATTTGTGAAAGACACAAAAGACTAAACATTAGAAATAGATTTTTTATAGTAAAAATTAATTTCATAATCAGATATTTATCAATTGAAAGCAATGCTTCTAATCGAGTGATTGTTGCTTTTAAAATTATATATTATTCTGAAAAGAATACAAAACAAATTTAATCATTCTGATTTGAATGATTTTATAAATAGATTTTTTTGTAAAATGAAGACCTAAAAAATGATTATTTTATACTTTTCTATTGCTAATGTAAAGACTTTTTAGCTGAATTGAGTAGGAATACCTAGTACATAATAGATAATGGAAATGAATATGACATATAAAATGCGATATTCATTTCCATTATGAGATAATTTGAAATGATTTCAAATATAGATTTTTACTAGACTTGTATGGCGGCTAGTAATTTAGTGAAACGGTAGGGAATTAAGTAGTCACCGTACAAGTCTACTATTCATAAATTACTTCGGTGTACCTAATATATAATGAATAGTCGCGCCTCCGCCTGCTGGAATTTGTCCAATATCCCAATCAAATTCATTGTTTGGATCAGCATCTTTTAGAAGTGTTTTCAGCTCTTTTGGCGAATAACTCCTTAATACAGAAACGATTCCGTCAAACATAATAACTAAGGGAATAATCGGAATAAGATAGGTGAAAATGATTCGACCCAATCTAAATGGACGAATAAAAGGCGTTAAAAACAGGACAAAAAGTGGTGCTAAAATAGGCCCAATAATATCTTTTACAGTGACTTGATACATTTCAAAAGAAACAAAAGGTTGTTTAGTATCAACGGCATTTTTTAAAATCTGTGTCGCGTCTTTCGGTTTAAAATGATGAAAAGCGAGAAACATAGTCCGCAAGCCTTTCAAGGAATTAGGAACATTTCGCGCATCAACGCTTTCTTTATGAAAAGAAAGATGTTCGTCCGTCGCGCTTACTTTTTCAAAAGCTTTAACATTTGGATAAAAATCCGTGAGTAGAACATCAACAGGAGCATTATTTTCTCGAAAACGCTCACAAATTTTAACCATTCCACCGCCTCCGCCAGAGCCAATATCTACGATTTGGCGTTTTTCAGCTTTCGCCAATCCTTCTTCCAAAGTCGGCTGAATATTTTTATACAAATCAAATTTATCAGTAACAAACTCTAAATAGTCGGTCATATAATCCCGAAAAATAGTCGGAAACCAACTTTGATCCATCAATTCAAAAAAATGTATTCTAGCCATGATTGTTGTAATTATTGTAATTGATTGATTGTAATTTCTTCTGTCTTTCTTCTAAGGTTATTTCGTAAAGCAGTATCTTTTACTTTCTCAATATATTCCATTTGACGCTTTTCATTGTAATATTTACCATTGATACCGCTTATTTTTTCATCAATTGCTAACCAACTCGGAGCTTCCGCGCCATATTCAGGAGTTTTCCAAAATCGTTTTATTAACTTGATCAACTTACTCATGAGTTGAGGCGAATCTCCTAAACCAGTGTTAATAATTCCTGGATGAATAGCATTGATTGTTACGCCACTTCCTTCAATTTCTTTAGCGAAATCAATCGTGAACATCACATTACATAACTTAGAATTAGCATAAGTTTTTATTTTACTAAAATCTAAACCATAAGGCGTTTTTTCAATATCTAAACTTCCTTTGACGTAAAGCCCTGCATTTATATTGACAATTCGAGCGGGTTTATTTTTCTTTAATGTAGGAAATAATTCTTTGCATAATAAATAAGGTGCAAGGTAATTGACCATGAAGCTTTTCTCTAAACCATCGCTATTAAGCTGCTTTTCTGTCATCCAAATCCCTGCATTATTGATTAGTACATTGATATCAGAATGCACTGTTTTTATTTTTTCAATAAGGCGATAACAACTTTGAATAGTAGATAAATCTCCTTGAAGAAAAGAAATATCATGATTTTTGGTTTCCAATTTTAGGTTTTTTATTAGAAGTTTTCCTTCTTCTTCATTTCGAATAGTAATAACGACTTGATGTCCTTCTAATAATAGGTTTTTGGCAGTTGCTTTTCCTATTCCTCGATTGCCGCCAGTGATAAGTATTTTTTTTCTTGGAGCAATTTCTTTGTTTCTGCTTTCTTCTGGAAGGTAGGAGTTTAATAAATAAATTGCTGCTTTATTTCCTTCTTCTATTGCAATTGACATAGGCGTTTCCGTGCCATAATCCTTGATTATACTTGGACTTGCCCCATTGTCTAGCAATAGTTTTGCAACTTCCAATTGTCCTTTTAGAATGCTTTCGAGTAGTGCACCAGTTGTGTATTCAGGATGTTGATAATTGGGATCGACCCCCATTCCTAAATGATATCTGACCAATTCTACATCTCCTGTTTCGGATGCATGAAACATTTCTTTCCAATTACCACCTGCTGCCATTTTATCGTTTTTTTTAAAAATGTACGGAAACAATGAATTATATTCTACTGTAGAATTAATAAAAAGTAGAATGTTACAAACGGAATAACAAAAATAAATGCATCAAAACGATCCAAAAAGCCACCATGTCCAGGCAGAATTGAACTAGAATCCTTGATTTTAAAATTGCGCTTAATCATTGATTCTGTCAAATCGCCAATCGGCCCAAAAATAACAATTAATAAAGCCGCGACGATCCATTCCCAATGAAAAGGCTCATTTTGATAAAAAATAAAGGAATAAGAAGCAGCTAAAATAAAGGTAAAAACACTACCGCCTAAAATACCTTCCCATGTTTTCTTGGGAGATATTCGGGGGAAAAGAGGCGTTTTTCCAATCCTAGAACCAACCAAATAAGCCAAGGAGTCATTCATGAAAACCAATAAAATAATACCTAAAACTAAACTCGGTTCATAGAAGCTTTGCAAATAAAACAACAAAGCAAAAGGCAAACCAATATAAACCATGCCCAAACCTGTATAAGCCAAATTTTGGATCGGCTGAGGTGCATCGACAAATAATTCAAAAATCATCATTAAGAAAAATAATAATACAACACCTATGAAAAACAGCGAGTTAGAAATAACTATTGCTTCGGACAAAAAAGAAATCATCCATAATAAAGGCATTAAACCTAAGCCAATTCCAAATATTCTACGCACTGTATTAGCCGTGTTTTTGGGATTTTCATGATAAACAATTTTAGTGAACTCTACCAAGCACAGTGCTGCAATTCCACCAAATACGATGAAAAAGGTCGTCGCATCACGCAATGTTCCTAACATAATTATTAAAACTATCCCTACGCCCGTCGCTATTCTAAGCCAAAGTCCTGACATGTGTTATGGTTTCTATCGTTTTATTGTTGAATTATTTTACTTATGCTTCGTGTGAGGATAGATTTTGTTTGGATTTATTGAGCCAGTAGGCTAACCCCAACATCATAATAGTTGAGATGATCATAAAGACCCAAGGCAATTGATCTGTTGCTTTGAGATCAACGGTTTCTCCTTGCAATTGAAGAATATAAACGCCCGTAATTTGAAGCCCATTAAAAAGAAAATGCCCAATAATCGGTAGCCATAAACTCCCCGACCAATATAATAAATATCCCAAAATTGCACCTAACAAAAATCGAGGTAAAAAACCTTCAAATTGTAAATGGAACGCACTGAACAAAAAAGCTGTTGTCCAGATAGCGGTATGCAAATTGATTTTGGATAAATAATTTTGTATGATTCCTCTAAAAACAAGTTCTTCACCCACAGCTGGAATGAGCGCGACCACAAACAAGGTAAACATAAATTCTTGTGGACTGTTCATTACTAATAATGCTTGGGTTAATGTGCTTGCTTTGGCTTCCAAATCTGCTGCTGCACCTGACAAATCAATTAGCTGATTGAGTTTCATAAGTAGTTGTGCAGCAGGAAAAGCAGTCAATATTAATAAGCATCCCATAAAAATAAAAGACGAAGTTGGAAAACTTTTTAGTTTTAAAAACTGAAATAGCTTATTTTTGTGTACTAAATAAGCAAAAAGCAAACTCGGCAATATAAAAGATAAGGATTGAGTGATTAATAAAACGACTTTCACTTGTGTTCGTTCTGTCGCTGAAGAAGTTTCTGAAAGCGTAGAAAGAAACGTTTGAAAATCTGAAATCCCCATTGTTTGAGCAATAAAAGGCGTTAATAAACCGCCTAACATCATGCTAATCAAACAGATAAAGAGGAAGAGCGATAGCTCTAGCATTATTTTTGAATGTACATTATTAGAAGTTCCTCCAATCATTTTTTTTCTTTTTGTAAAATTAATAAAAAAAATGAGAGCGATGAATTTAAGAGTTAGTTTGGAGTTGGTTCATTTAAAGAGATCGGTATGGTTAAAATAGGTAAAACAGAGCTAGGCGAATTTCCTTTGTTGCTTGCGCCAATGGAAGATGTGAGTGATCCGCCTTTTCGCGCATTGTGCAAGACACAAGGTGCTGATATGTTATACACAGAGTTTATTTCTGTGGAAGGATTGATCCGTGATGCAAGCAAAAGTGTGGAAAAACTGGATATTTATCCAGAAGAACGCCCGATTGGTATCCAAATATTTGGGGCAGAAATCGATTCGATGCGTCGAGCAGCTGAAATCGTGGAAGAAGCTCAACCCGAAGTTTTAGATATTAATTTTGGCTGTCCAGTGAAAAAGGTGGTTTGTAAAATGGCAGGCGCTGGTATTTTGCAGGATATTCCAAGAATGGTAAAATTGACCGAAGAGATTGTTAAATCAACGAATTTACCAGTGACGGTCAAAACCCGTTTAGGTTGGGATGATCGAACGATTTTTATTGAGGATGTAGCAGAACGTTTGCAAGATGTAGGAATCAAGGCTTTGTCTATTCATGGCAGAACACGCAAGCAAATGTACAAAGGCGAAGCGGATTGGACGAAGATTGGAAAAATCAAAGACAATCCACGCATTCATATTCCGATTTTTGGAAATGGCGATATTAATAGCCCTCAAAAAGCGGAAGAATATCGCAATCGTTACGGCGTTGATGGAATTATGATTGGTCGTGCTGCGATTGGTTATCCGTGGATTTTTAGAGAAATCAAACATTATTTCAAAACAGGTGAAATCCTTCCACCTCCAACCGTAGAAGAACGTGTAGCTGCTGCCAAAGAGCATTTGCAACGATCATTAGATTGGAAAAAACAAACCTTAGCTGTTCTGGAAATGCGCAGGCATTATACGAATTACTTCAAAGGTTTCAAGAATATTAAGCAATATAGAATGCGTTTGGTTTCTACAATGAACCCAGAAGAATTATTTGATATTTTGGATGAAATCCAAGAAGCGTATACTTTTAAGTATGAAATGCAGGCTTAAAATGAGCAGGTATTAAATATAAAATGATTGCGAGCCAAATCTATATTTACTAAGTATAGATTTGGCTCGCAATCATTTTTTTAATATTAATTACTAATTTTATCTCACTAATAAAAATGTTCCTGTCTCTGTCATTGGAGTAGCATTAAAACGCGAATCTAACTCATATTCTACTAAGTACAAATAACTATCTTGTGCTTGTAAT
This sequence comes from uncultured Saprospiraceae bacterium, assembly GCA_937125475.1. GTDB lineage: Bacteria > Bacteroidota > Bacteroidia > Chitinophagales > Saprospiraceae > CAKZLL01. The sequence continues at coordinate 16,013 of CAKZLL010000237.1, forward strand.
TTTCCACCAATTCGACCATCCCAACCTTCATTCGTATTTGTTGTTTGATAAACTAAATCGCCCCATCGGTTGAATATTTTTAAAGAAAAAGAAGCCAATGAACAGCCATTTTGAAATAAAGCTTGGAAAATATCATTCTTATTATCGCCATTCGGCGTAAAAGCATTCGGAAGTCCAACCGTACAGTTACAAGCTTGATAATCAATAATAATCGCTTCATTAATCGTACAATTACCAATTGTAACATCAACCGAATACGCTCCGCCTGGGTCACTTACCACAAATGTTGATCCTGTTGAACCATCTTGCCATAAAAAAGTAGCGGCTTGATCCTGAGTAGCTCGTAAGACGCGCTGATCCCCAAAACAAAAACTCGTGTCATTTCCAAAATCAACAATAGGATAAGGATCATAATTGACATTAATCGTATCTGAATTCGTGCAGCCATCGCTATCCGTCACTTGTACAAAATAACTGCCAGAACTATTTACGGTTCGAGTACTATCGGTGCTTCCATCGTCCCATTCATAAGTAACATTGCCTGTTTTGGAAGATAGAAGAAACGGATCATTTCCGCAAAGTGTTGTATCTATACCCAAGTTTGGCCGAACAGGTTGTTGAATACCAACTACTATTTCAATAATACTATCACAGCCAGAAACAGCACTTAAAGTATCAAAATAGCTGCCTACTGTTGTCAAATAACCATTATTTGTAAAAGTAGTATCGCCTTGACACATCGTTGTATAAATGACGGTAGGAGGTATAACTGGTCGAATTACGGTAACTGTGTCGGTTCTGCTGCATTGCTCAATTAAAGAAATATCATCAATCGCAAAATCATTGCCTGAACTTGATAAATTGGTATTATAAAGGCAAAGCGTTAAGGAGGTATTTGAGCCAGAATTCCAA
>CAKZLL010000238.1 GCA_937125475.1 uncultured Saprospiraceae bacterium
AATATTTGTAAATATATTCACTTGCCTGTTCAGTCTGGAAATACGAGAGTTTTGGATTTAATGAATCGTACTTACACGCGCGAATGGTACAAAGAACGCGTTGAAGCGATTTATAGAATTATGCCTGATTGTGCGATTTCATCGGATATTATTGCAGGATTTTGTACAGAAACAGAAGAAGAACACGCGGAATCAGTGAGTATGATCGAATTTGCTAAATATTCGATGTCTTATATGTTCGTTTATTCTGAACGCCCAGGAACGATGGCAGCTCGCAAATTAAAAGATGATATTTCGATGGCAGTCAAAAAACGCCGTTTGACGGAAATCATTAGAATGCAAAATCAAATATCTTATCAGCACAACCAAAAAGATATTGGTAAAACATTTAGAGTGCTAATCGAAGGTGATTCAAAGCGTAGTGATCAGGATTTTAAAGGTAGAAATTCTCAAAATAAAATGGTTATTTTCCCTAAAAGAGAAGGTTTGAAACCAGGAGATTACTGTGAAGTGACAATCTTTGAAGCTACTTCTGCTACTTTAAAAGGAAAATTAGTGTAATAGACTTTTTCAGCAGCAGCTTAATGGGTTGCGACGGACAAATTTTATTTTGTACTTCGTTAAAATTTTTAGCAATAGCTATGGCTATTCCGAAAAATTTTGCCTCGAACAAAACAAAATTTCCTACCGTCTCGCTCCATCAGCTACTACCGAATAAGTCTAATGAGTTTGGAGTTGTGGATTAAACTCAAAATCCACAACTCACAATTCGCAACTTAAATCAAATGAAATATAAGTATTCATTATTAATGGTTTGGTGTTTATTGGCAAATATTTCGGCTTTTGGTCAAAGTAGATCAGTAGAAGTCGAGTCCTTTTTTCAAAATGGGATTCAAAATTTAAAAAATAAACAATACAGCTCCGCGATTAGTAATTTTTCCAGAGTCATTCAATTGGATAGCAAACATGAGCAAGGTTGGCTTAATTTGGGCGTGGCTAAAACGGCTTTAGAACAATATCGTTCTGCTGCTGGAGATTTTCATAATGTCTTGTATATCAACCCAAATAATCTAGATGCTTATCTCAATCGAGGTATCTGCAAGTTCAAATTGATGGCTTATGATGATGCTTATGCTGATTTTCGTAAAGCGATTGAATTGGATGGAAACAATGCAAAAGCGCATTTTTATAGTGGACGAACTAATTTGAAATTAAGAAAATATCAGCAGGCAGTTAGTGATTTGACAACTGCACAAGGTTTAGGATATGCGAATTATGAAGTTTTCTTATATAAAGGTAATGCTTTAGCTAGAACAAAAGATTACACGAGTGCGATTAACGCTTTTAATAAAGCACTAAACTATCAGCCAAATAGTTTGGAAGCAACAAATAATAGAGGCACAGCGAAGTTGAAAACCAAAGATTACGCTGGTGCATTAGCAGATTTCGATAAAGTTATTCAGCGACAATCCAGTAATAAAGTCGCTTATTATAATCGGTCAATTACGCTTTATAATTTACAAAAATTTAATCGAGCTTGTTCTGATATGCGCAAATCCAGTAACCTGGGGTATAAAAGAGCAACTTTAAGAATTAGAGAAGTTTGTAAATAGTTGAGAGTTTCAACTAGTGAACGAGGCGCGAAAATCTTATTAAAAACGAGGAATGAATATACAAAGTATAAAACAACGATTTGGTATCATAGGTCGTTCTGCTGGATTAAATAATGCACTTAGTACCGCTATGCGAGTGTCAGGAACGGATTTGACGGTGTTAATTACAGGGAAAAGTGGTGTAGGTAAGGAGGTGTTTTCTAAAATAATTCATTCTTTGAGCCCAAGAAAACATGGTAAATTTATAGCAGTCAATTGTGGTGCAATTCCAGAAGGAACAATCAATTCAGAGCTTTTTGGACATACAAAAGGCGCATTTACTGGTGCGACAGGAGACCGAAAAGGGTATTTTGAGACAGTAAATGGCGGAACGATTTTCTTGGATGAGATTGGAGAAATGCCGTTAGAAACGCAAACTTTCTTGCTTCGAGTACTTGAAAATGGAGAAATTACGCCTGTCGGTTCTTCTTCTACTACCAAAGTCGATGTTAGAATTATTGCTGCAACAAATGTCGATTTGACAGAAAAAATTAAAAAAGGTAAATTTCGAGAAGATTTATATTATAGATTGAGTACTGTGCCTATTCTTGTGCCAGCATTGAGAGATAGAAAAGAGGATATTTATTTATTATTTCGAAAATTCGTTAATGATTTTGCGGAAAAATACCGCTCAAAGCCTATTCAACTGGACGAAAGAGGCGTACTTTTATTAGAAAATTATGGCTGGCCAGGGAATATTCGAGAGCTTCGTAATGTGGCAGAACAAATTTCAGTATTAAGTGAAAATCAATTCATTACGGCAGAAGAATTGATTGATTATATGCCTAATATTAGTAAACGAAATTTGCCAAGTATTCCGAATGAAAAGAGTGATTTTGAAGAAAGAGAGATTTTATACAAATTGCTTTTTGATATGAAAAAGGATTTGAATGACCTGAAATCTATGTTCTTTGAATTGGTTCGGGATAATGATTTGCAAATGCCTACTGTTCGGAAAAAACAAGAAAGTACACGATCTTTATTGTCTAGTTATCAGGATGCTTCTAATAGTAATTATCAGAAATTTGATGAATTTAGAAATAGAGATCAAGGTTATGAAGAAGATACAGAGATAACGCACTATCGCCCAACTGCCAATACACCTAAACCAATAATTATTGGTCATTCAGGCAATTACAATGATATAGAAGAAGTTGAAGAAAGCCTGTCTATTAAGGATATGGAAAAAGATATGATCAAAAAAGCCTTGAAAAAATTCAAAGGAAAACGCAAAGAAGCGGCTTCTGAATTGGGAATTTCTGAAAGGACATTATATCGTAAAATTCAGCAATACCATATTGAGGAATAATAAAGCTTGCGCGAAAAATGAAATATTAATCTATTTAACTTTAGTATTAAAATTTCCTTAAAAAAGGAAAAATAATAGCCAAGCATTTATTAAAAGCGTTAATAGAATAGTTGAAACATTCTCAATTATTCACAATCAATTATCCATTAATCAACATGACGAGAGCAGTTTTATTATTATTTGTATCTATATTTATCAATGGCTGTTATTCCTTCAAAGGCTTAACTATAGATTGTAATGTGACTAAAACATTCTCAATTACGCCTTTTGTAAATAATTCAGGAAGTGCGCCCCCAACATTGAGCCAAACTTTTGGAGAATTGTTGCGCGATAAAGTATTGAGTGAAACTTGTATGAGTTCCTCTACATCGGAAGGTGATGTGCAGTTTTCGGGAGAAGTTTTTAAATATCAAGTGACTTCGGTTGCGCCATCAGCCGATGAAACGAATGTGACAAATCGGCTAACGATAGGTATTGCAGTTGAATATGTCAATACCAAAAATGAGAAAGAAAACGTGACGAAAAGATATGAATGGTTTGAAGAATATGATAGTGATGTTGTTTTATTAACCATTCAGGATCAATTGATTATTACGATTAGCGACCAAATTCTTGAAAAAGTATTCAATGATGCTTTTACGAATTGGTAAAGAATGTCTTTTACAAAAATAACACACAATTAAGAGAAAGTAGATTATATGTCCAACCAAGATGTAAATGATTTGATAGAAAACCCATCTGCTTTGGTAGTAGTGGATACACAAGAATTGATTGATTTTTGTGCCCAATATCCCTATTTCCAAAATCTTAGATATTTGTTAGTCAAAAAACAATTAATTATTGATTCTTCTGCTTATGAGAAGACACTTAATATGGCAGCAACTTATTCTTCTGATAGAAGGTTTTTATATAATTTTCTATATGACATTAATGATAATCCTTGGTTGAATAGTGGTGAAGATAAGGATGAAATCGAAGAAGAAACGCAAGATATTGATTTTGAAATTGTATCAGAGCCAAGTTCGGATGATGCGCTGATGATTACTGATGAAGAAAGCAATGATACATTAGAAAATGATTATTTGGAAGCAATTGAAGAAGAGGAAGAGGGGACAATTCAAGAAGAAGAGATTGTAGGCGAAAATCCAAATATTGAAATAGAAGAAATAGGAGAAATAGGAGAAGGCGAAAATCCAAATATTGAGACAAGTAGAATAAAAGAGGATGAGATAGCGGAAAAAGAAGAAGAACATGCTATCTCAGATAATAACCCACCTCAAAGTCCTAGTGTAGATGAGGATATTGACTTGCGTGTTAAAAATATATTGAATAAAATAGGCACAGATCCTAAAGAGGGAAATTTGGAAGATGCGATTTTCCGAATTAGAAATATGAAACTCGGAAACGCTAAAAAGGAAAGAGAACGAGCGGAAAGAATACGATTGAATAAAGAGAAAAATTTATTTAATTTTCATGATAATTTGGAGGAAATAGGAGAAGGAGGATTAGAAGCTAAAGACCTATTAGGAGATTTTGTCCCACCAGCAATAGGAGAAACTTCTTTTTCATTTATAGAAAATCCAATTAAAGAGGACACGCCCAAAGAAGTAATATTCAAAGAAGGAGAAACAAGTAACGAGCGAATAGAACGATTGAAAGAAGTGATGCGGAAAAAACATTTAGAACGACTACGAGAAAGCGTGGAAGCCTTTTTTAATTTAGAAAACGAAAATGATAGCCAAAAAACGGAAAATAATGCCTTAGAAGATATTCCAGATGATATATCTTTTAAGGAATGGATGAAGTCATTAAAACGAAAAGCACGTCAAGAAATAGTTGTACCAGCCGAAGATATAGAGCATTTAGTTAATCATAGTGTAGAGGAAGATGATGAGCTAATGTCGGAAGCATTGGCGGAATTATTGGCGAAGCAAGGAAATAAAGCAAGGGCAAAAGAAATGTATAAGCATTTAATTTTGAAGTTTCCAGAAAAAAAGGCTTTCTTTGCAGAGAAAATTATGGATTTGAGTTAGAATCTTTATTTTTTATAATTATTAGAAATGGCAATAAGGGAATGAGGTGAATAAAAAGCCTATATTTTGAGTAAATCATTTAATTATTCCATTATTATCAAAATCTTGATCGAAACTGTAAAATTATGTTGATATTCTTAACGGTATTAATCGCCATTGTGTGTGTGTTGTTGATGGTTGTGGTTCTTATTCAAAACCCAAAAGGTGGAGGATTAGATGCTACATTTGGTGGTAAAGGCGCTCAACAAGTATTAGGGGCAGCACGTTCTACAGATTTTATGGAAAAATTAACTTGGTACTTATTTGCTGCGTTAATGATTCTATGCTTAGTGACTTCTTTATTGGTAGGAAAGGGATAGTAAGCTCCATAAAATCAAAAATTCTATATATATAGAAGCTCATTCTTTTTTAAGGATGGGCTTTTGTCATTATTTTGCATTAAAAAAAATTATGAATTACTATCTTTATGGTTCGGTTTTAGTGAGCAAAATAAGTTAAAATATAAATTGACTTTGTTAAAGAAAATTCAAAGTTGAGATCTGATGAAAAACAATACAATTTTTACTTTAATTTTAATACATTATTTGGTTCATTGACAATTTTTGCCAGAATGAATATTTTTTTAGTCCAGCGGTGGCTTGCCCCGTTGTTTTTCAAGAA
>CAKZLL010000239.1 GCA_937125475.1 uncultured Saprospiraceae bacterium
TGCCATGCAGATAAACCGCCGTGTGCTTCTAACACTTTTTGCAAATCAGCAGGATATTGATCCGAATATTTAAAATCAGTATTTTCTGGAGGATTGTCACAAGCAAACATAGACATTGTCAAAACAAAAAACAGAAAGGCATTTTTCATAATTGTATTTTGGGTACAAATGTATAATAAATATAAAAAAACGGATAATACTACCATTAAGTAATATTGTCCGTTCATATCTTAAATGAGTTTTTGTTCAATCTAAATAATGATATTAATTGTCAATATCAATAAACAAATGACCAAAGCGACAGTATAAAAAAAATTTTTCATGTTTGTGGTATTTTAATAGTTAATATGCGGTTTTTACGCATTGATATATAAATTATATTGCATATACTATACCATTTTTATATAAAAGTGTATAATGTTATAATTCTTAGAAGAAAGTATTCATCATATTTTAAAATATAAATTTTTTCTCTTCCTAAACTATTAATAATTTAGCCCTCCCTAAACAGCTATAAATTCTCTGACTAAAATAAAATATTCATGAAAAGATTAATATTATTTATTTGCTGTATTGTTTTTGTCGCTTCGCTGAATGCACAGATCATTACATTATCGCCTAAAAAGCCAGCCTTAAACGAAGAAGTGACACTTACTTTTGATGCTAAATTAGGAAACGGCGCACTTGCGGATCACAAAGGAGAGGTTTATGCACATGCTGGTTTAATTACGAATGAAAGTGCTCATGAAAATGATTGGAAAAAAGTTGCCTCTGATTGGGGAGATAATCAAGCAAAATTAAAGTTTACAAGAATTAGCGATAACAAATATGAATTAAAGTTTAAAATATCAGAACTCTATGGCATTCCTGCAACAGGTGGAAATGTAGTAGCATTAGCATTTGTTTTTCGAAATGAAGATGGAAGTAAAGTTGCAAAGGGAAAAGGCGAAAAAGATATTTTGTATTTTTTTAAAAAAGCACATTTCAAGAAACCGCCCGAAACGCTTAAAGAAAGTTTGACAGAAACCCCTGATTGGTCAAACTATGCCTCAATTTATGAAGTAAATATTCGTCAATATACGAAAGAAGGTACATTTAATGCCTTTTCAAAGCATTTGCCGCGCCTCAAAAATATGGGGATAGATATTTTGTGGATGATGCCTATTCAGCCGATTGGCGAAAAAAAGCGCAAAGGCAAACTTGGTTCGTATTACTCTATTCAAGACTATAAAGGTATTAATTCAGATTATGGAACTTTGGACGATTTCAAAGCGCTAGTCGATAAAGCGCATGGAATGGGAATGAAAGTAATTTTGGATTGGGTCGCAAATCATTCTGCCTGGGATAATGCTTGGATTGAGCAACATCCCAAATGGTATTCGAGAGATGACAAAGGCGAAATTATAGCGCCTTACGACTGGACAGATGTGGCAGATTTGAATTATGATATGTATTACATGCGTCAAGAAATGACTGATGCAATGCTTTATTGGATCAAAGATGTGAATTTGGATGGTTTTAGATGCGATGTAGCTGGAGAAGTGCCGCTTGATTTTTGGGAAGATACGCGTGAAAAACTCAATAAAGAGAAAGAAATTTGGATGATTGCTGAAGATGGTAGTCAATATTGGTTGCTTAATCGGGCATTTAATGCGAATTATGGCTGGCATTTTCATCATCTAATGAACGAAGTTGCTAAAAGTCATACAAATGCAAATGACTTGATTAGTCATTTTGGAGATATTAAAAAGAATTATCCCAAAGGCACTTATCCGATGCAATTCATTACTAATCATGATGAAAATAGTTGGGCTGGAACAGTTTATGAACGGTTAGGGAAAGGACACAAAGCTTTTGCTGTTCTGACTTTTACTGTACCTGGAATGCCTTTGATTTATTCTGGTCAAGAAGCTGGTTTAAAAAAACGATTGAAGTTTTTTGAAAAAGATCCGATTGATTGGTCGGATTTATCACTTGTTCCTTTTTATACTAAATTGAACCAACTTAAAGCCGAAAATCGAGCGCTTTGGAATGGTAC
>CAKZLL010000240.1 GCA_937125475.1 uncultured Saprospiraceae bacterium
GCACATATTGATATTCTGGACCAAAGATCGGAAAGATCCGACCGATACTCGTAGGCGGTTTTTCTTTAGTTTCTTTACAATATATTTCATGCTGAGGTACCCAAAGTACTTTATCAATTCGATAATCTTTAGATTTCAGTTTTGCTTTGACTAACTGTTCATTAAAAGCCTGAATTCGTTTTGCTCTTGGATAATCGGTGATTTTAATGGTTGTTTGAATACTCTTACCATTATACTTATATATTTTGATTGGCAATTTATAAGTTTTGCCCGCGAGTATTTTATAAGATCTTAATTTATTCAGCTTTTTAAATGCTGCTAAATTACATCCATAATCATGAAGTTGATATTTTGATAAAATATGTATGGCGGTTTCTCCTTTTTTTGCGACAACAGTCAATTCTTTCTGAGCTTGTATATTTGACGAAGAAAGAATTAATAAAACCGTAATGATTAATAGTCTCATATAAATAATGATTATTGCTTTTAATAGAGGAAGGAAATTTAACCTAAATATAGTAACTAGAGCTAATATGAAACAGTTTTTTGATACTTAATATTGTAGTCGTATTATTGAGTACAAGGGAATAAATAATCTATTCAAGACTGTTTCATTAATTTCTTTTAACAAAGTGCATTTTTCACAGTATAGCAAGATGGGTAAATTGTTTTTTATGAAGCTCCTTAATATTAAAAAAAGTGTTGTTATCTTTTTACAGACAACAACACTTTATATAGTTGTTAATTGTTGAGAATGTTAGAATTATTTTTAGTTGTGGTATTTTTTTAATAAATAAAAAGATCTTATCTAAGATATTTACTGTTTTTGTATAGTTCCCAAATGCTATCTAAATAGAAATCACTTAGTACCATATTCATTGGTGTAGTAGCATTTAAGTCAATATTTGAACAATAATCAATGACTGTTTTTTGAGACTTTACAGCTCCTAAAACTTTTTTATCTTTCTTTTTCAATGTAAGTGTTTTGCCTTTCTTTTTCAAGAAATGTAATCCCATAACACCATAAGCTTGAATAGAAGGATTCATTGATTTCACCCAATTCATTAAGGTTGTTTGATCACCTGATTTTATCAGTTCAAACATTTTCATCCCTTTTTCAGGAAGCGGACCATTCCAACCACACCCAGTACCAAAGGTAAAACTATTCAAAGGAGACATATCTTCATCCTCTAAATTAATCTTAACACCGAACTTTTTCTCATGAGCTTTTACATGTTTTGCAAAAGAATTGTGATATTGTTGGAAAATATCATCTTTATTAGGTGATTTCACCCCAGAAATTGCAACAGTAGAATATAAAACCTTTTCAGTTGAATTATCCATTAAGACTGTAAAGTCAAACCAAGTAGTCGCAAAAGCTAATTTTTGGTAAGAACCATAATTTCTTACTGCGTAAATTGTACCACCTTCAATCTTATTTTGATTGAAGAATTGATCTTTATCTACATTAATCAATTCAAATAAACTAGAAACAGACATATTGTCTTTTCCTTCTTCAAGACCTGTTTCAATTCTTTTTAATTCAGATGGTTGAGCAAAAGCAGTACCACAGAATATAAGTGTTAATAGTATAGTAGAAATAATTTTCATAACATTCTAAATTCTTATTGGTTAATTAAAGTTAGTATCTGTATTTTTTCTATTAGCAAATATAATATATATGATTCAAAAAAGCAAACATTTTGAATACTGTTATACGTAAAAAAATATTTTTACTATTTTTAATAAAAAATGACATTCATTATTATAATAATATATCAAAAAATAGCAATTAAATTAATTAAAGACTATTTTTTGTGACTAAAAAATAACAATTTTACAGCCTAAAAACGATGTTTTTTCTTATTTTTAGATTTAATAGAAAGAAAAAATAATCGTATTAGATTTGTTATAAATAAATCAGACAATTTTGTGACATTCTAAAAAAATCAACTTTTTTTAATAAAATGATTATTTATAAATTTATTCATATTAAAAAACCATTTTTTTAGTTAAAATAAAGATTTTAGTAAGTAATTATGGTTTTAAGCACAATTAAACAAAGCAGTAACAAATGAAAGAATTCAAAGATAAAGTTGTCGTTATCACGGGTGCGGGTTCAGGTATTGGACGAGCATTAGCTATTGAATTTCACAAAAAAGGCGCTAAATTGGCTTTAAATGATGTTAATGAAGCTAATTTATTGGAAACAGTACAACTTGTAGGTGGAAATGCTTTTTATCAATCTTTCGATGTAGCTGATAAAACAGCTTTTTATCAATTCGCAGATAATGTCATTCAACATTACAATCGAGTTGATGTTGTAGTTAATAATGCTGGAGTTGCTATCTCTAAATTATCTGCCGTAGAAACGAGTATTGAAGATTATGAGTGGATTTTAGGTATTAATTTGTGGGGAATGATGTACGGCTCATTAGCTTTTTTGCCTTATTTGCGCAAGCAGAAAGAATCCAGTATTGTTAACTTGTCTAGCGTCTTTGGTCTTCATGGCGTGGCTAATCAATCCGCATATTGCACGACTAAGTTCGGAATTAGGGGCTTTACAGAATCATTAGCATTAGAAGAAAAACTGCTTAAAACGGGCGTTTCGGTCACTTCTGTCCATCCTGGAGGTATTAAAACTAGTATTGCGCGTAATTCTCGTTATGCTGATCAGCATGAAGATTTGATTAAAAATTTTGAAAAATCATTCGTTACTAGCCCTGAAAAAGCTGCAAAAATAATTATCAAAGGCATTGAACGAAAAAGGATGCGAGTGCTAGTTGGCTATGATGCTAAAATATTTTATTTAATAAATAAGCTTTCACATAAACTTATGGTCTGGTTTTTGATGAGACTAGGAAAGAAGGCTATGTAGAAATAGTTTTAATTAAATTTAGTATCTGTATTTTCTGTATTTTTCTAAAATAACCACAAAAATCAAGTAATTTAACTCTCAAATGATAATAATTTGATTATTCTTTTGCAAAAAAGATCACATTAGAGCTTTTTAAGCTCTAATGTGATCTTTTATAACAAATTGAAATAACATAGGTATTTATTTATTTCAGTTTAACTACTTTTTTATCAAAAGGGTTTAATCTTGTACCTTTTACATCTGCTTCAACCTCTACTCTAAAAGTTGATTTTACATTACGTGTTCGTTTTGCAAGACTAGCAATACCTTTTGCTAAAAAGTTTTTTGCACCAAATTCATCAATTTCTGATTTTTGCATTTCAAAAGGCAAGACAAAATCTAAGCTTAATGGCTCATTAGAGTAAATTGTCATCTCTTCAGTCAAAACAATTCTACCTATTTCGTAATCATCAATCCGCTTCATGTCTTTTCTTCCACGTCTATATGTTTCGATCATAACGACTTTTACAGCCGAGACAGTTTGCTCATTCATTGTAGAAAAAAGTAAAGAACCTTTGACCACACCTAATTTTTCATTAATTTCTCCTGGAATATTCAATTCTACTTTAATACCTTCTATTCCAAACCAGTTTTTCACTTTTCCGAACATAATTTTTTATTCAACTACTGTTGTTTTATAATAATGGCATAACTGAATTTTTACATACATTCAATTACTAATACTAATCCATATTCTAATATGGATTAGTATAATAGACTTGTTCGGCGGTAGCTGATGGAGCGAGACGGCAGGAAATTTTATTTTGAACGAGGCAAAATTTTTCGGAATA